>JANNOC010000345.1:0-4609 GCA_031398865.1 Gemmatimonadota bacterium
GAGGATCGGAATGAGCACCTCCTCAGTGGTGCCGGGGTAGGTCGTGCTTTCGAGCAGCACGAGCTGCTGCGCCCGCAGCACGCTCGCGATGGTCCGAGCCGCGGATTCCACGAACGTCAAGTCCGGCGCCTTCGCGCGGTCGAACGGCGTCGGCACGCAGACGAAGATCACGTCAGCGGTCGCGAGTTGTTTCGCATCGGCGGTCGGCAGGAACTTCCCGCTCGAGAGATGGGCCTGTATGGCAGCTCGTGGCACGTCCATGAGATGACTCTCGCCCCGACGAAGTGCCTCGACACGCCCTTCGTCGACGTCGAAGCCCACGACGCAAAACCCCGCTCGTGCGTAGGCCATCGCGAGGGGCATGCCGACGTACCCGAGGCCCACGATCGCAATGACGGCGCTGCGATCCGCTACTCGCGCCGCAAACGATCTATTCATGACGACGTCGCGATGCCGTATGTGTCGCGACACCACGCGAGCGTCCGCGCGAGTCCGTCGCGGAGCGCGACTTCGGCGGTGAACCCGAGATCGGCGGATGCCCGTTGCGTATCGGGGATGCGACGCCGGGTGTCCTCGAATCCGGAGCCGTAGTAGTCCTCGTACGGGACGCGCACGACCTCGGAGCGTGAGCCAAGGATCTCCCGCACGAGCGCCGCGAGCTCTCCGATCGTGACCTCCTCGCGCGAGCCGATGTTGTAGACGACCGGTTTGCCCTGCCGCGCGGCGCCGGCTGCGAGCAGCGTGCCACGGACGGTGTCGGCCACGTACGTGAAGCAGCGCGACTGTCCGCCATCTCCGTGCACGGTCATTGGTTCTCCCGCTAGCGCCTGCGCCGCGAAGCGCGCGATGACGCTGCCGTAGCCGCGTGAGTCGATCCTTGGTCCATAGGAGTTGAAGTAGCGCACGATGCTCACTGCGAGCCCCTTCTCGGCGTAAGCAAAAGCGAGATGCTCGTCGATGGCTTTCGCGGTCGAATACGACCAACGGTGGACTGAAGTCGAGCCGAGCACGCGGTCGCCATCCTCGCGAAACGGGTAGGCGGTGCTCTTCCCATATATCTCCGAGGTCGAAGCGAGCAGGACCGGAACGCGTTCGTCGAATGCCGCGGAAAGCACGATCTCGCTGCCGCGAACGTTCGTAAGCATCGCCGCGAGCGGGTCAGCAACGATGTGCCGTACGCCGACCGCCGCAGCTAGGTGATACACGATGTCGTGCGCACGCACGAGCGATGTTACGAGATCCGAGTCGAGCACACTGCCGCGAATCGCGTTAAAACGCTTGTCGCCATCGTGTGTTGTCAGATGCGCGACATTGCCTGTGGACAGATCGTCTAGCACCGTCACGGACGAACCACGAGCGAGCAGTGCGTCGACGAGATGGGAGCCGATGAATCCGGCCCCACCCGTCACGAGCGCCCGCACTTGGGCTGTCATACGGGGTCTAGCAACTCTCGGTGTTCAACACCAAGTCGCTCACACTCCGCGCGTAGGCCTTCGACGGCCGCCCGATCCGAGTCAATGGCGAGCACGACCAGATCTGGTGAGAGGCGGCGGACGACGGCTTCGAGGTCTCGGGTCGTGCCGACGACCGATACGCCAGCCACCCGTCTGTGGCGCTTGCCGGGATCGTCGTCCAGGAAGCCGATCGCGCGGTACGGGCCGGAAGCCGCAGGGGAGAGCAGCCGCAACGCGACGGCACCTCGCTCCGTAGCGCCGACGATGAGGACGCGACGCTCGCCAGACCGTGGCCGTGTGGCGAACCATTGGCGCAGCCAGAGCGCAAAAGAGCGTGCACCGATGAGAAGCACTGCGGCGAGCAGCAGGTCGAAGAGGAACACGCCTCGCGAATAGCCCTCGAACCGGTAGAGCAGCAACAAGCCGAGCGCCCCGACCGCCGTACCGAGCGTCAGAGCGCGGAGGATCCCGACCAGATCGCCCACGCCGAGGTATCGCCAGAGGCTGCGGTACACGCGCAGGGCGACGAGTACCACCAACTGCGCCCCGACGACGATTGGCACCGACTGCGTGAAGAGGTAGAGCCAATCGGACTCCGGAGTACCTTCAAAGCGGACGAAGTAGGCGGCGTAGTACGCGATCGTCAACAAAACAACGTCGAGACCGACCTCCGCGCCGAAACGGGCTTGGCTCCAGATCGCGCGCAGCGCGGATGCTCGGAGATCGCCAGGTACGGGCCGTTCCGTGGATCCATACACATCGACCTCATGCAGAAAGAGCCCGAACAGTACGAGTCCGACCGCTGCGAGGGCGAAGAGCGCGAGACCAAGACCGCTGACGGCATCTGCGATCGCCCCGACGCCTGCCAGCACCGCAGCGATCACGTAGAGGAACAACACCGCACCCCGATCCGACAGCCCGAGTGCGGCGAGCCGATGGGAGCTGTGGTCGCGCCCCCCTTGGCTGATGGGTCGGCCGGCCGATCGGCGCGAAGCCGTCACGAGAGCGGTATCGAAGATGGGCAGAGCGAGCACCGCGATGGGAGCGATAACGGCGAAGCCGAGGTTCGCCGCGCCGCTGGCGGTGTGTAGTAGTGCGGTCGCCGCGAGCAGGAACCCCAACAGGAGACTGCCCGCGTCACCCATGAAGACGCGCGCGGGATAGAAGTTGTGTACGAGGAAACCGATGGCGGCGCCTGCTGTGGCGCCGGCCGCGATGGCCGCTGCTGGCTGGGCGGGATCGGCGGTAAGGCCGAGCATGAGCGCGGCGATCGCGGCGATGCCGGCAGCAAGTCCGTCCATGTTGTCGATGAGATTCAGCGCGTTCATCATCGCCACGATCCAGAACACGGTCAGGAGGAACGCGATCGGCGGGAACGAGACGATCTCCACCTGGATCCCGCCGATGAAGAGTGCGGCGCCGAGCATCACCTGCCCGACCAGCTTGGTGGTGGGCGCGAAGTGACGGAAGTCATCGAGCAAACCGAGACCGAAAGCTGCTCCTGCGCAGAGAACAAGTACGAGCCCCTCGCGCCCGGACGGCAACGCGACCGCAAGCGCGACGAGCGAGCCGGCCGCTATCGCAGCGCCTCCGAGCAGCGGCGTGGCGGCCCGGTGCCAACGGTCGTTGCGTGGAGCCACAACGAGTCCGGTTCGGCGCGCGAGGGCCGCGAACAGCGGCGTGGCAGCGACCGAGATGGCCGCCGCCAGCACGACGGTCAAGAGAAAGGCGGGCATGCTCACGTTCGGTTCCGCACCATCGAGGTCTTGATGCTACCGGCCAAGCCACGGTACAGCGGGTCGATACGCCTTTTGCGCGGTCACGCGGTCGGTGGCCGCGTGAAGCGCGCGCGGACCGCGCGGCCCACGGTGACGAGGGTCGGTGCCGCGAGTACCGCGACGAACGGAATGACCATCGCCCGATGGCGGTACAGCGTCCCGACGTTGCCCTCGGTCAGAGCAAAAATGAGGAGGAGGCCCGCGACGAACAGCAGCAACGGGGACCACGATCGCCAAAGACTGCGAGCACGCCAGACCGTCCAGGGGAACGCCGCAAGCAGGACGTACCAGAGCAGCATCTCCGGCAGAGTTAGCAGGTCGATAACGCGACGCAGGGCCCAGGGAAACGGCGCGAATAGCGCGTAGGCGATCCCGGTCGGCAAGTGTTGAAGCGTACGCAGCGGCGCACCGTCGCTCTCCGGCAGGGCCTGAATGTCGATGAATCCAGTACGCGCATCTCGCGCCATATTCTGCCGGGTCGACTCGAGCACCTCGATGGTTCCGGCGTCCGGCAGAGTGCTCACACCGCTCAGTGCTATCAGCGTCGCGCTCAGTACCACGGCGCCAGCCGACCAGCGGATCCGCTGCCCAACTGACAGCAGCGGCGCGATCATCACCCCGATCGGGACGATGATCGCGAGGCCGACAAATACGTACCATCGAAGACTCTCCATGAGGACTAGTGCGAGGCACGCCCCCACGAGCCCGCGCGCACGCGCGCCGGACTGGAAACGCGTGAGACACCAGTGGCACAGCGCGATCAGGAACAGCGCGAGCGCATCCTTTAAGTTCAACGACGACCACAGCACCAGCGACGGGTAGAACGAGATGAGCGCCGCCGCGACGAGAGCGGCCGTGTTCCCAAATAGCCGGCGGCTGAGGTCAAAAAGCAACAGCACAAGCCCAGCTGAGAGCGCCGCGTTGAGCAGGAGGGGCAGAAGCACGCGCTGGCCGAACAGGGCGAAGATCGCGCTTTCAAGGTAAACCCATGTGCCAAATAGGTATTGCTCGCCTGCCCACGCTGGCGGCACGTATGGAGGCTGCGGATCACCCAAAAGGTATCGCGCGAATGCCCAAGAGAGTCGTGCGTAGCCAGCATCGTCACCAGTAACGAAGCCGCCACGCCCGGCGGCGAGCGAGCCGAAGTAGATGAACGTAGCGGCCGCCACGTGCAACGCGAACGAAAGACCGATGACGGCTCCGACTGGACGGCGAACGGGCGGTGGTGCCGCCAAGCGCACGCCGAGCATGACAAGCACCGCAAGCACGCACGCGGCGCCGGCGGCGAGCAGCTGACACTGGGCAATCAAGAGCCCGAGCGCCGCGCCCGCGAGGGCGCCCGGGGCACCCGCGGCACTACGGTAGAGGGTCGGAAAC
>JANNOC010000349.1:0-1705 GCA_031398865.1 Gemmatimonadota bacterium
CATCGTTGCCGCCGCCGCATGCCGCGGTCACGAACACCAGCACTGCCGCATGCGCGCGCCGCACTACTGGACCCGCACGACGGCAATGCCCAGCGTGGACGGAATGGCACCGCCACCCGCTCCACGCAGGTTGAGCAAAGTCTTGGCGGTCGGGCCGACCGCGAGCTCGAAGAACGCGGCCGTACCGCCGCGTACCGACAGCACGTCCTGAGTGCCCGACGCGCTCAACGTGCGCGGCACGAGAGGGAACGGTTTGTCGAACCCGACGAGGTCCAGATCCATGGCGGCATAGATTTCACGCGTATTCCAGCTCAGCAAAGCGAGCTGCGCGCGCGTCGGCGTGAACGAGGGGTAGTCGTCCACCGCGGACGCGAGCGTCCAGTCCGCCAGCATTTCCGGCCATGAGCGTCCCGTCCTTGCGGACAAGTTCGCGACACCGGTCACACCGACTTCCTGCGTCAACGGCCTCAGTAAGGCAGCGTCGGTGGTGGCGTAATGATCAATCGCCCAGCGAACCAGTGACCAGGCGCTGCCGTAGAAAGTCGCATCCTCGTCCGTCGCCGAACCGAGAGGTGTCAGGTTCTCGACGTTTTCGAGATAACGATAATTGTAGGCAAAGTGATCAATCATCACGTACGGACGCCCCGCGCACTCCGGGAAACGATCCGGCGGGCGCACGTCGCAGTACACCGTCGGGCGATACGTCGCGTTCCCACGCAGCGATACCCCGTAGATAGGACGGGCCCATAGTTCCTCGGCGTGCATGGCCGTGCCTTCTTCCAGCCAGGACTCTTCGAACGCCGGATTGTTTGCCGGCGAGCGCGAAATCTTCTCCGCGAATGCGGTGATGTGCTTGGCCTCGTGAATCACGACCGAGCGAATTGAGCGATACCAGCTATCGCGCGTTCCGCCCTCGCGGGGGTACCCGCTCGCCGCGTTTGTCGGCACGATGGCGTAGAACGTCTCGCCGAAGTTGCTCGAAGGAAAAACGGAGCGGGGATAGAAGTCGCAGGACACCACAAAGCCCGCGACCCGATTGAGATCGTTGACCGCCTTGGAGAAGACCATCACGATCTTCCCGTTGGCGTCGAGTGAGGCGTCCAGAGCGAGTAGATTGCCGAAGTTGGCTTCGAGAATCGGCGCCATCACCTGGTCGAACTCCTCACCCAACTGCCGGTACAGCCCGTCCATCTGATTGAAGAGCGGGTTCGCGACGTCTTCCTTGATGATGGTCTTGGTGCCGACGTACACCGTGCGCGTGGACACCTCGGTGAAATTGGAGCAGAACCCGGCGGCATTGATACTGGGAATACGCACCAGTGTCGTCTCCGCGAGCACGGCCGGACGCGCGGAGAGGTACGTAGCGCCCGTCGCCGGCGACTGGGATTCGCGCGCCGCTGTGAAATACTTCTTCGGTGAGCCCGCGCGGCGTACCGCCTCACGGGATTCCTCGGCGATCTCGCGATGCGCCCGCGCCCGGCGCCAAATCTGGTCGCGGCGGAAGTCACTACCCAAGTCACGAATGCCAAGACGGCTCGACGGGCTGACTCCAGCAACTTGCTGCACGGGCGCTGGCGACGCACCCGCGGCCGCCGCGACAGTGCCAGCCTCGGTGACGAGCTGATAGGCGATCGTGGATGTCTTGGCGGTGCTCGCGTTGTAGCCGCTGATCATGAAGCGGCCGCCATTGGCGAGCTCGTTGCAA
>JANNOC010000358.1:0-1770 GCA_031398865.1 Gemmatimonadota bacterium
GTCCCTCCAGCGAGGTCGGCGGCGGTCAGCGGTGCGGTCGGGAATCCGAAGTCGGCGATCGCCGCCAGGACACGTCGCCCGTTCTCTTCGGTCGGGCGAACGAGGACATCGAGATCGCCGGTGAATCGCGGCGCGCCGTGAAACGCCAGCGCGTGGGCGCCGACGATCACGAACTCAACCTCGCGCGCGGTCAGCAACGCGCAGAACTCGTCGAAGTCTGGCGCCAGGTCCAATGAACTGTCTCCGCAGAAACTCCACGGCCGCCACGCGTTCGGCGGGAGGACGGCTGCGCCAATACACCAGTGGGCGGTTTGTCCGAGCGTCCTCGGCGAACGTGGTAATCGTCAAGGCTCGGCGATCGAGGCGGAACTCCACACGCTCATTCTACCGCGATGCCTGTGTGCCGGCCATCGTGATCGCGCATGCCCCCTCGTGATCCGCGATGTCCGGCATACGGCCCTGCCTCAGCCTTCGTGAGCCCGCAGCATCATGCAGTCCATTCCGCCGATGCGCTCGAAGTCGCGATCGAACGTGAGCAGCGTGCCTCCGCAGTCGAGGGTAGCGGCAGCAATCCAGATGTCGTTCACGGGAAGCGGCGTGCCCCCGCGCTTCAGCGAGGAAAACATCACGATTGTGCCTGCACGTATTCATGCGCACGGAGCGGCTCCGAATGGCCGACACACGGCCAGTCCCGGAGGTCGTACGGGGCCTGGCCCCCGTGATGTACTGTGAGGAGTCAGTGCTCCCTGCTCTGTCCGACCTTCCCGCGCTGAATGCGACGCTCAACGGCATCGCTGGGCTGTTCCTGCTTGCGGGGTACTATTTCATCAGGCGGCGGCAGATCGCCCGGCATCGCGCGGCGATGCTCGGCGCGTTCGCGATGTCCACGCTGTTCCTGGTCTCGTACCTGATCTACCACGCCAACGTCGGCTCGAAGCCGTTCCAGGGGCAAGGCCCGATCAGGGTCGTGTACTTCACGATCCTGATCTCCCACATCATCCTCGCCGCGGCGGTCGTGCCCATGGCGCTGGTGACGCTGGTTCGAGGTCTCAAGCGCGACGACGTACGACACCGGCGCATCGCGAAGATCACCTGGCCAATCTGGATGTACGTGTCGGTGACGGGCGTCGTGGTGTATTGGATGCTGTATCGGATGAACTGACTACAGACTACAGACTACAGACTTCGGACTTCGGACTACGGACTACGGACTCCGGACTGCGGACGACCGGGGACAGGGGACCGGTTCCGTCCCGAAGTCTGAAGTCGTCAGTACAACAGATACTTCGCGCGCAGCGTCCTCCAGCGAGACTCCGCCGCGGCCCATGACGCCGCAACGGAAGCCGGATCCTCACCTGTCCTGACTCGCGCGAGCGTGTCCCTGGAACCCAGCAAAATCGACGTGCGACCAGGATCGAACACCCCGGCGTGCAGCGTGAACAGCGCGGCCGCCACTTCCAGCCCCAGACGCACGGGCTTGAGCGACTCTCGGTCGGTCACGACGAAGAACACGCCCTGGCACCGCTCATTGGCGAACTTGCTCGACGTCGGCGTGAAGAAGGTCGGGTACACCCGAATCCCTGGCAGCGTGCGCGCGTTGATGTGGGCAGCCAGACGGCGCCCGTCGACCCACGGCGCGCCGAGCTGCTCGAACGGCGAGTCGGTGCCGCGCCCCACCGACAGGTTGCCGTACTCGAGGCTGCCGATGCCGGGATAGAGCGTGGCCTGGATCAGGTTGCGCATGTTCGGCGACGGGTTGATCCACTCGAG
>JANNOC010000414.1:0-2197 GCA_031398865.1 Gemmatimonadota bacterium
CTTCGCTCGCATTTTATGTGTTCCTTTGCAAGCGAGCTGGGCGTCATACAGGGCACGCGACTGGTCCCCACATTTCAGGTAACATATTGGGTAATGCCGAAGTGGCCAGCATGGTGGGAGTGGGAGCAGCACGACGTCGGGGCAGCGGTTGTATGTGCTGGTGAAGGCGGACAACGCCAGCGGTCTCGCTCAGGATTGGGGGCTCGTCATTTACAACCTCGCCGACCTGCCGTAGCCTTCCGCGACTGTCAGCGACGCGAACTGTGCAGCGGCTGGGGTGGCGTGGACTTTAAGACCGTAGAGGATCCTCCACCGCCTTACGCCGCGAGCCCCGCGGCGTGAACCACGATCGTGAGGGCGCGCCCGATCCCGAGCGCGCCCTCCACGTTTTCGAACCATTCCGACCTGGAGTGCGCATCCCCGCCGTGACCGCCGGCCCCGATCGCTATTGCTGGAATCCCCAGCGCGATGGGCACATTGGCATCGGTGGACGCGGTCGCGAGCTCCGGCTCACGCGCCACCAGCTGCGTAGCCGCCACGGCTGTGCGAACCAGCATGGATTCCGCGTCCACTTCACCACAGGGCCGATCACCGATCGCGACAATCTGCGTCGTGAGCGCCGGCGTTCCCGCCGCGCGGCGCGCATTCTCCTCCTCCGCTGCCACGGCCACCGCGACGCGCATCTCTGCTTCGATCCGCTCCAGAGCGAACGGGGAGACCGAGCGGAGATCCACTTCGAGCCATCCCTCGTCAGGAATGGCGTTGATCGCGATTCCTCCACCGATGCGCCCGACCGAGAGCGTCGTCCGTGGCTCCCGCGGCACGCGGATCGCCGCCAGTGCCGCGCCGGCGATGGCGGCCGCATGCACCGCGTTCGGTACTCCGAACGCCGCCCAGCTGTGACCACCGGGCCCACGATACGTGACACGGTATCGCCGCGAGCCTAACGCGCGATGCACGATCCTCTCGTCACCCGCTCCGTCGATCGCGATCACCGCGCACACGCGATCGGGCCGGCCGGTGAACAACTGCTTCGCACCGCTGAGATTGCCGGCGCCTTCTTCCCCAGTGGTCGCGACGAACTCGATGCCGCGCGCCGTCGCGAGCCGCGTGCGCGCGAGCTCTTCCGCCAGAGCGAGCATGCCCGCGAGCCCGCGCCCATTGTCCACGATGCCAGGTGCCACGTACCGCCGGCCGTCCCGCCGCACGCGGAGCGCCGTATCCCCCGGGAATACCGTGTCGAGATGCGCGCAGACGACGACGGTCTCGTCGGGAATGGTTCCCGTGTGGCGAGCGATCACGTTGCCGGCTGCGTCGCGGCGAACATTACGGAAGCCCGCGTCGGCGAAGCGCGCCGCGATCCAGTCTCCGCGGAGCGACTCCTCGCCGGTCGGCGCGGGGATCTCGGTGATCGCCACCTGACTGCTCACTACCGCGCTGTCGCGAGCGGCAAGACGCTGGCGCAGCGGTGCGAGCGCGGCGTGCGTGCGCGCGACAGCCGCCTGCATTGCGACGATGTGAGACGACATGGCTATCTTATGGGCCGCCATCTCGCCTCACGCAAGCCCAGCGATCGCTCATGTCCCCCGGAGCAGGTCAGACTCCCTCGTCCACCGATCCGGCGCTGACTCCTCCGTCGCGTCTGGGCCGAAACGTTCTGGCTCTGACCGCCGTGAGCTTCTTCACGGACGTGTCCAGTGAGATGATCTATCCGTTGCTTCCGCTCTTTCTCACCGGCACGCTCGGCGCCAGCGCAACGGTACTCGGCGCGATCGAAGGAGCGGCGGAAACCGCGGCGTCGCTGCTCAAGCTCGCGAGTGGATGGTGGTCCGATCGCGTCACGCGGCGCAAACCGTTCGTCGTGTTCGGCTATGTGCTCGCCACGCTCGCGCGTCCCCTTATCGCACTCGCGCAGAGCGCGAGTCACGTGCTGGCGATTCGCCTCACGGATCGCATCGGCAAGGGAATCCGCACGTCGCCGCGTGACGCTCTCATTGCTGATTCGGTGCACCCGTCCGTGCGCGGTCGTGCCTTCGGCTTTCATCGCGCAGGCGACCATGCCGGGGCGGTGATCGGGCCGTTGATCGCGTTCGCGCTGCTGAGCGGCGCCGCGGTGTCGCTTCGCAACGTCTTCTGGCTCGCGGCGATTCCGGTAGCGATCGCGCTCCTGGTACTCATCATCGCGGTTCGCGAAGTA
>JANNOC010000450.1:0-2291 GCA_031398865.1 Gemmatimonadota bacterium
GCGCGACCAGTTGGTGGCCTTGCGCGACGGCATGCGCCGGCGCGGGAAGCTGGTCGCGTTGGTCGCGACGCTCGCGAGCACCGCCGCGCTGGATCGCGAGCGACGCACGCTCATTCAGGCGGAAGAGGAGCGCAAGGCGGCACGCAACACCACCAGCCTGGAAGTCGCCCGACTGAAGAAAGCGAAGGAAGTGGCGGCGCCGCTCATCGAACAGGGGCGGCAGCTCGGCGAGGAGATCGCGCGGCTGGAGCAGGAGCGCGTCGCTGTCGAATTGCAGCTCGACGCGATTCTCCTGGAGATTCCCAACATAACGGCGCCGGACGTGCCGGACGGCGGGGAAGAGAACAACGTCGTGATGCGAAGTTGGGGCACGCCGCGCACGAGCGGCGCGGTGCGCCCGCATTGGGAGGTGGGCGCCGCCTTGGGCGTGCTGGATCTGCCGCGCGCGGCCAAGGTGTCGGGCTCCGGCTTCATCGTGTTTCGCGGAGCCGGCGCCCGCCTCGTGCGGGCGCTGATGAACTTCATGCTGGATCTGCACACGCGCGAGCATGGCTACGAGGAGTTGTGGGTGCCGCATCTCGTGGATCGCGCGGCGATGACGGGAACCGGTCAGCTCCCGAAGTTCGAGGACGACATGTACGCGCTGCGCGACGACGAGCTTTTTCTGATTCCAACCGCGGAAGTGCCGGTGACCAACCTGTACCGCGACGAGATTCTCGACGGCGCCGCGCTACCCGCGGCCTACTGCGCGTACACCCCCTGCTTTCGACGCGAGGCCGGCGCGCATGGCAAGGACACGCGCGGGCTGCTCCGCGTGCATCAGTTCGACAAGGTGGAGCTGGTTCGCTACGCGACTGCGGAAACGTCGGCGGCGGAACTCGAGCGCCTCACCGGGCATGCGGAGACGGTGTTGCAACGGCTGGAGCTGCCATACCGAGTGGTGCTGCTCGCCAGCGGAGACACGGGCTTCGCGAGCATGAAGACGTACGACCTCGAAGTCTGGGCACCCGGCGTGGAGAAGTGGCTCGAAGTATCGTCGTGCAGCAATTTCGGCGACTTTCAGGCGCGCCGCGCCAACATCAGGTATCGGCCGCCTGGTGAAAAGCCCCGGTTCGTGCACACGCTCAACGGCTCGGCGCTGGCGTTCTCGCGGGTCATCGCGGCCCTGCTCGAGCACCACCAGCGCGACGATGGGAGCGTCCGCGTCCCGACGGCGCTGCGCCCCTATTTCGGCGCCGACACAATTGCCTGACTGATGCGGCGCGCCGCGCCCCTGCTGGTCACGCTGGCGCTAGCCGTCCTGCTCGGCTCGTATCTGCTGTACATGCAGCGCGTCATCAGCAATCTGCGCGCGGAAGCATCACGCTCGGGCCGCATGTACGCGCGCATTTTCGACGCGCTCGGGGACCCGCGCGAGGAGACCGCGACCTCCGCCCTACTGGACCTCTCGCGGCAGATTCGCCTGAGTGGCGTGCCGATGATCGTGACCGACCCGTCGGGACGCGCGACCGCGGCCGCCAACCTGCCATTCGAGGCGCCAATCGATTCGCGGCGTGTCGCCGAATACGTCCGCGAGCTCGATTTGCGCAATCCGCCGGTCGTGGAGCCGGGTGTGGGGACGGTGCACTTCGGGGACTCGCCACTGGTCGCGGGCCTGCGGGTCGTGCCGCTCATCCAGGTGGGGACGCTCCTGATGCTGTTGTTCGCGGCGCTGCTGATCCTGCGGACACGCGGGCTCGCGGAGCGCGAGAGCGTCTGGGCGGGCATGGCGCGCGAGTCCGCCCACCAACTCGGCACGCCGCTGTCGAGTCTCAATGGCTGGGTGGAGCTATTGGCGGAGAGCGGCGTGGAGATGACCGCCACGGCGCTGACGCACATGCGTGGCGATCTGGACCGGCTCGAGCGGGTCGCGCACCGTTTCGAGCGCATTGGCCGACCGCCGCGCCGGGAAGCGGTGGAGCTCGACGCGCTGGTGTCGGGCATCGCGACCTACTTTCAGGCGCGCGTGCCGACGCTGGCGCACCGAGTGACCATCGACTGTGCGTGTCACAGCGCCGCGCAGGTGATTCAGGGCGACCCGGTGCTGCTCGAGTGGGCATTCGAGGCGCTGGTGAAAAATGCAGTGGACGCGCTTGCGGGGCGCGGCGGGCGCATCGATATCACCACCGCCGCGCTGCCCGAGGGAGGGGTGCGCGTCCGCATCGCGGACGACGGCCCCGGCGTGCCACGCGAGTTGCGTCGCCGCATCTTCGCGCCGGGCTTCTCCACCAAGCAGAGCGGCTGGGGTATCG
>JANNOC010000284.1:0-4245 GCA_031398865.1 Gemmatimonadota bacterium
CCGTAGTTCTTCAGCATCGTCGGATGCATGTACGGCTTGGGGTCGGGGCAGCCGCTTTCGATGGGGGCGCGTTGGGCCATGGTGCAGTTCTCGGCGCGTGCGCCGGTGGTGACAAGGGTAGCTCGGACACGGCTGCGGCGATGCCGGCGATGTCGGACACCAATACGATGGCCTCTGGCACCCAGATGGCGATGGCTCCGATCACGGGCACCACGCACGCAGTGAAAATGATTGGCGATGAGAAGGGATTTCGCTTCGAGCCCGCCAACATCACCGTCAAGCAGGGCGACGGGATCAAGTTCACGATGGTCTCGGGCGGCCCGCACAACGTCGCGTTCGACGCGGCCACGGTGCCCGCTAACGTCAAGTCGCAGCTGATGGCCAACATGCCGAATCAGGTCAGCGAAATGTCCAGCCCGATGATGATGAACGCGAACGAGTCCTACACGATTTCCTTCGCGAACGTCAACGTAGGCAAGTATGACTATGTCTGCACGCCGCACGTCGCCATGGGGATGAAGGGCACGATCACGGTCCAGTAGTCGCCGCGCGCCACACAGGCGCGCGCCGTAGTTCTCGAAGGGCGGACCCGCGACGCGGCTCCGCCCTTCGTGCTTGCGTCGTCCTTTCCCTCACGTGATACTCGCGGAGGCGACGCCACCTTCCACGGGCGATGCCGATCCCGCTGCCAGTGACCATGCCAGACGCCACACCGACCGACTACCTGCGACCTATCGCATGAGAGAAGGTAGCGGCGATTTCGCGCGCATCGATCCCTCCGCGGTCTGGATGTCGGCGCGCGCCCGCAACGCGCTGCGCCGGCCGCTGTTGATCGGCACGATCAGCGCGCTGGCATTTCTCACCGCGCTGGTGACGCTGGTCGTCGCGCCGCGCGGGTCGAACCGCGCGCGCCGCGCGGCACAGCAGGCGTTCGAGACGCGCCTCGATACCGCGCCCGGTCTCGCGCAGCGCGCCCGCGCCGCCCGCGCGACCGCGGCCGCGGATTCAGCGCTCGCCATGGCGCGGCGCCTGACATTTCGCTCAGCCCCGCGCGTCTTGCTGGATACCTTCCCGCCGGCGCTCGTGGCACGGCGCGATTCCCTCACGACCGCCGCCACGACGCTCGCCCGCCTCATCGCGCGGGCACAGAGCGCTCCCCTTCCCGCGTCCTATCGCGCGCTGGGTGGCGCGCGCCCCCTGGCGACCCTGCCCGCTGTCCGCGCGCTGCTCGATTCGCTCACCGAGGTCGAGCGCGAACGCGAGGCGTTTGGCGCCGTTGGCGGGGTGGACCCGATTTTCGTCGCGCTGTCCGCTCGCGTCTCCGAGATCGGCCGATCCGTACGCGTGATCGCGGAAAGTACGCGCCTGGAGATGCTGCGCGAGGCAGCCACTCTGCGCATGCCGCCCACGCCAACAGCGCCAACGATCGCCGTGCTGGACACACTTCCCCTGGTCGCGCGGCGCGATTCCGCCCGGCGCGTCCTCGATTCCGCCGCCCGGTCGCTCGCCGTCACGCGCGAGAGCAATCGCCGGGCGGAGCTCGCCGCACAGGCGGCACGCGCGCGCGCGAATGTCGGCGCGCCACCACTCGCGATCCTCGCAGCCGCCGTCGTGCTCGGTGCGGTGTTCGGCTTCGGTGTCGCGCTGCTGCTGGAGATCAGACGGCCGCGCGTGGCCGACGCACGCGAGGCCGCGCGGCACGCCGGGGAGCGCGTACTCGGCGTGGTGCGCCAGCAGCCGCCGGCTCCGGAACGGATGCGACGACAGTCCGATCGCGTGGTGCCCCCTTTCGTGGAGGCACTCTCCGAGAGCTACCGTCAGGTGTACGGCCATCTCGCGGCGATCGGCGCCAGCGTTCCCGTCGTGACGGTGACGGGAGAAGACCCCGCCGTGGTCGCGGTGGTCGCCACGAATATCGCCGCGGTGTCGGCGTACGAAGCGCGCGGCACTCTTCTGGTGGACGCCGGACTCGCAAGCGGCGCGATCGCCGGTGTGCTGCGTGTGCGACCCGACCCGGGATTGGACGCGGTGCTCGCCGGCGCCGCGGAGTGGGCCGAGGCGATCGTATCGCGCCAGATCGGGCGCGACCGTTCCCTGGATGTCGTACCCGCGGGCGCGCGCGGAACGCGACAGCTCGAGCCCACCGCGGCCGCGGCCCTGCGCCATGGCGTCGCGCGGCTTGCGCGTCGCTACGACCTCGTCGTGGTGGCCGCGCCTCTGCCAGCGGACAATGAGGACGCGGCCACGCTGCTGCCGACGCGCGATGTCATCCTGTGCGTGCGTGCGGGACATACGACGTTGCACGCGGTTTCGGAGGGCGCGAGACGCCTTCGAGACGCCGGCGCGCAGCTGCGCGGCGTCGTGCTCTGGGACATGGACGTGCCGACGCTGCCCTCGCGTGAGGAGCTCGCCGCGTACTTTTCGCCGAGGGCCCGTCTGGAGCGGGAGACCGAGCGCGCGTTCGCCTCGGAATCCATCTGACGCCTGCTCCGTCCCGTATCCCCATCCTTCGACCGCCTCGCCGCATGTGGTCCGATTCGCTCCTGCTCGCCGAGCGTGCACTGTTCGTCCGACTGCTTCTCTGGAGCGCGAGCTCCGTGCTCGCAGGCACGGGCGTGCTGGTCGCGCTCACCGTGCGGCGGGTTCGATCCGTCTTCCTCGAGCAGTTCTCCACGCAGATGGTTGTATGGGGCGGGCTCGTACTGCTTCCTGCCGCGATCGCCTGGCGGTCGCTCGCGCTACGCGACCTCGCGGGCGCCACTCGCCTCCAGAATGGCGTGTGGCTCGCCTGCGGACTCGCGGTCGGCTGCGTCGCCGTCGGCGTCACCCTCGTGGCAACCGGATGGCGTCGGCGCCCGGGGCTCGTCGGCGCCGGTATCGGCGTCGTGACGCAGGGTGCCGCGTTCCTTCTCCTGAGCGCGCACTTTCTCACCGTCCTCGCTCGGCTTGCGCTGCGGATCGATGGCTGAAACCACACTGGACCTGCGCGCGCTCCCGAAGCGGGCCGCCTACGAGACGCTGGCCGGACATGTCACCGCCGTGCTCGCCGGCATTGACGACGACATTGCCGGAATGGCGACGATCAGCGCGCTCGTGCACCACGCCTTTGGTCACCTCTGGACCGGCTTCTACCGGGTCATCGAGCCGGGGCGCATGCTGCGTGTCGGCCCGTATCAAGGCACGCTGGGCTGCCTGGACATCGCGTTCGGTCAGGGCGTCTGCGGCACCGCCGCGGCCGAGCGGCGTTCCGTTGTCGTACCTGACGTGCTGGCGTTTCCCGGCCACATTACCTGCGACGCCCGGTCACGCGCCGAAATCGTGGTGCCGGTCTTCGATCGTACCGGCGCGCTCATCGCGGTGCTCGACGTGGATTCCGAACAGGTGTCCGCGTTCGACGAGGACGACCGCATTGGGCTGGAGCGGCTCGTCACGTGGTTCCGGCAGCGCGCATCGCGTACGTGAAAAAGCGTCGGCGGGCTGCTAAGTTACCGCTCTTCCCGCGAGCATCGTTCCTTCGCGGCATGTCGTCCGTGTCTTCCGCGATCCGGCCATGACGATCACCGGCTATTCCGACCGCATCAACCACGCGTTGGCGTTCGCGGCCAAGCATCACGACCAGCAGGTGCGCAAGGGAACGCGGCTGCCGTATCTCACCCACCCGGCGAATGTCGCGATCATTCTCACACGGTACGGACAGGACGAGGACACCGTGGTCGCGGGGATCCTGCACGACGTCGTCGAGGATTGTGTGCGGGACGGCTACACCCGCGACATGCTGACACAGCGCATCGCCGACAAGTTTGGCACCGAGGTGCTCGCGACGGTGCTGGCGGTCACCCATCGGCGGCACGACGACGACGGGGTGGAGCTCTCGAGCGAGGAGCGCAAGCAGGACTATCTCGCGCGCCTGGCGTTGGCGGATGAGCGGGCGCGCTGGGTGTGCGCGGCGGACAAGCTGCATAACGGCGCCAGCATCCTCACCGATCTGCGGCGCACCGAATATCCGGACACCGTGTGGGGCCGCTTCACCGTCGGGCGCGAAGCCACGGTCCGCTGGTACCGGCAGGTCCACGACCGTCTGCGGGAACTCGGCTTCACCGCCGCCATCATGCGCGAACTGTCGGACGTCGCGGGCGAGCTGGAAGGGTGGCAAGCCGACAGCCCCGCCGGCAAGGGCGCTCGTTAGGCAGGCTGGACCGCGGCGCGCTCGGCATGCGGATACCGGCGCTCCACGTACTCTTCCAG
>JANNOC010000478.1:0-2353 GCA_031398865.1 Gemmatimonadota bacterium
GGTTCCCTCGGCTACTACGGTGGCGAAGACATGGACGAGCAACGCTCAACAGCCTGATAGTTTAACCGCCGTGGCACGCAGAAGGACACCAGGGGCGTCAGCCGGCTCGGAGAGAGGAAATTCGATGAACTTCCGTTGCCGGCCGTCGATTCGCAGAACCCGAAAGAATTGTCCAAAGATTCCGTTAAATGTCGGGTCAACCCCTAGCCGATGAGTCGGCGGCTGATCGACGCGCGGCGCGCGCATCAGCCCACTCCGGCCGCGGGCTCAATCGGGAGAGGCCGTGCGCGATTTCATTCTTTTTTTGGACGGGCCCATTCAGGGAACCGAGGTGATTGCGGCGTACAACCCGGGTCTCGTCCTGTTGTCGTACCTAGTTGCCTCCTTCGCGGCGTATACCGCCATAAACTTCGCCGAGCGAGTCAGTCACTCCGGTAGCCGCACCGCGAAGGCCACCGGGTGGCTGGTGGGCGGCGCGTGCGCCATGGGTGCCGGCATCTGGGGAATGCATTTCATCGCGATGCTCGCCTTCCACATCCCGATTCCGGTGCGCTACGACCTTTCGGTGACGTTGTTGTCGATGGCGGTTGCGATCCTCCTTTCCGGGTTCGCGCTGTCTCTGGTCACGCGCGGTACCCTGCCTGGACGCCGCCTGTTGGCGGGGGGAATCGTCATGGGTCTCGGTGTCGTGACCATGCACTACACCGGCATGGCGGCGATGCGCATGGAAGCGACCATGCTCTACAAACCTGGACTGTTTGCTCTGTCCGTGCTGAACGCAATCGTCTGCTCCACGGTGGCCCTATGGCTCGTTTTTCACCTGGGAGCGAAAGCGAGGTTCGGCCAGCACATTCACTACCAGATCGGCAGTGCACTGGTCATGGGGCTGGCGATCTGCGGCATGCATTACACCGCGATGTATGCCGGCGTATGCATTTCCACACGACCGGTGGTGGGCGACACTATCGCGGCCCTCGATCCGGCACTGCAGGCACTGGTCATCGGCGGCGTGGCATTGCTGTTCACGAGCGTGGTGCTCGCCGTTTCCGTGCAAAACCAGATCGTGAGAAGGCAGCTCACGCAGCAGAACGCGCAACTCCTGGAAGAAATCGCGAAGCGCGGGCAAGTTGAGCGGGCGCTGACCGAGGCGAAGGAGGTTGCGGAGGCAGCCAGCCTCGCCAAATCGCAGTTCCTGGCCAACATGAGCCATGAAATTCGAACGCCGATGAACGGGGTGCTGGGGATGACGGAGCTGCTGCTCGATGCCGGGCTCAACGAGACCCAGCGGCGGTATGCAAAGACTATCCGGAGCTCGGCCGAAACGCTGCTCACGATCATCAACGATATTTTGGATTTCTCGAAGATCGAGGCGGGACGGCTTGAGTTGGACCCGATCGAGCTCGACGTGCGGGACCTCAGCGAGGAAGCGCTGCAATTGATGGCGTCACAGGCGCACGAGAAGGGGCTCGAGCTCACCTGCCGGATCGCCCCTGAGGTACCGGAGCACATTCGCGCCGACCCGGTACGCCTGCACCAGATCCTGCTCAATCTGCTCGGCAACGCGCTCAAGTTCACCGAGCGCGGGGAGGTGACCGTCTCGATCGAGTGCACCGAGAGACCTATCGCAGGGTCGGAAGCGCCTCGATGCCAGCTGCGCTTCGCCGTCAGCGACAGCGGCATCGGTATTAGCGCGGAGGCGCAAACCCGCCTGTTCCGATCCTTCAGCCAGGCCGACGGATCGACCACGCGGCGCTTCGGCGGCACCGGACTTGGGCTCGCGGTGAGCAAGCAACTCGCGCAGATGATGGGTGGCGAGATCGGTGTCGACAGCGCGCCCGGTCGTGGCTCGAGCTTCTGGTTCACTATCCGCGCGGACATCGTGGAGGGTGGGAAATCGGCACCGGTCCGCGCGGATTTGAATGGGATCCGGGTGCTGATTGTCGAGGACAATGCCACCAATCGCACGATCCTGCGGCACCAGGTCGAGACGCTGGGCGCGATCTGCGACCTGGCATCGGATGCATTAGCGGGGTTGGAAGCAATGCACGCGGCGCTCGCGCGGAGCTGTCCGTACCAGCTTGCCTTGATCGACATGAAGATGCCGCGCATGAACGGCATCGAGCTGATCCGTGCCGTGCGAGCCGACGCCGCTTTGCGAGACACGCGGCTTGTCATGCTTACTTCGCTATCCGCCTCCGGAGAAGCCGCGGCCACGCGCGCCGCAGGCGCCGACGCGTACCTGACCAAGCCGGTGCGCCGCGGCGAGCTGCTCAATACCCTGGGACGCTTCACGGGCGCAACGCCGACCGAGGCGCGCGCGAAGGCCGCGAACAGCGACGATGCGATCGACTGC
>JANNOC010000507.1:0-8415 GCA_031398865.1 Gemmatimonadota bacterium
CGCTGCTCATCCTCCGCGCGGCCTTCGAGCGCGCGGGATTGACGCGTGCGCAGCTCGACGACCGCCTGGGCCTCACACCGGACGAGTTCCGGGTGGAGGGCTTGCTGATCGCGGTTGGTCCGCTCGCTGACGACGACGCGATCGTCGAGCTGCTCGCCGAGCTGGAGGACGCCGGCCTCGTCTACTTCGATGATTTCTTCGAGCTCAGCGGAAACTGGCCGGAATGGCTTCGCGTGCTGGCGATGACGCACAGCTGAGTGGGCCTACGAGCGGGGATGACGCTCGCGTCTCGGGCGTTCGGGCTGTCGCGGGAGCGCGGCCGGCGGCGTCAATGGAGGACGCGGAGCGGTGCGCGAAGGCCGTCGCAACAATCCGTCCCATCCGCACGCGAGGCACCAGCTGTTCCGGTACCATGGCATCAGTCGTTCGAGCCACGGTGATTGAATCGGGACGGTGATCGCGTCGCAATTCGGACAGCGCACGCCGTCCGGAAGAATCCAGAAGAAGACCAGCGTTGCCGCGATGACTCGGAGAACGAAGATTCCGCCGAGCACGAGGACGAAGATGACCGCGTCCGACATGGCACCTCTCTGGCGGTAGCTCCTGGCGCCGCGCCCACGCGTGGACGTGCCGCCGGCACCTGCTCTACTCTACAGCCGCTCCTCGACCCGCGTCCAGAGCTCCACGAACGCCACGTCGTCTTCGACCCGGTCGATGACGACCTCCTGGCCCGCGCCGATCGTGGACCCGTCGAGGCTGGACGCCCGGAGCGAATGGCTTCCGCCCTCCATCTCCAGCTGGACCGCGCCAGGGCTCGAGGCGCTGATCGCATGCGTCACGCGAGCGAAGCGCCCCTGCAATACATAACGAGGATCCTCGACGTCGCGCGCCGCGGACGGAAGCGCCCACTTCGTGACCAGCGCCACGGCGCCGAACGCCCCCGAGATGCCCACCGCGCACGCGATCGCCACCCGGACGGAAACGCTGAGGGTGGTGTAGCGCGAGAGGAGATATCCGATGGCGCCGGCAATGGCGAAGAACGCGGCAAGTAACGGGACGTTCACTCGCGCCTGGGGGAGCAGCACCGCGGGATCGGCCACGGCTGTCACGCCGGACGCACCGACCTGCCGTCGCTCGACACCATGCAGCATCGCGAACACGGCGATCAGCAGACCCGCGACGAACGCGACGAGAAACACTATGGACATTCGGCGCGCCTAACGAACATCCACGTCGAAGCGCAACGCGGGGTCGGCGGTGTAGCTGAAGTGCCACCACTCGCGATCGTAGTTGCTGAAGCCCTCCACCACCATCGCGCGCACCAGGCGCTGCCGATTGACGGCAACGAGGCCGGACGCGTTGCTCGTGTGTGCCGCCGCGGTGAACGTGTCGAATCCCGTTCCCATGTCCAGCTCACGGCCGGTGACCGCGTCCACCAGAGTGAGATCCACCGCGAGGCCGAGGTTGTGCCGGCTGCGCGTGGCGATGTACCCGTCGCGCAGGAGATCGCTTCGGTCGGACCGGCTCGTCCACTCCACCATGGCCATCGTCGCTCGCACCGGCCGGTAGGCGTCGAACACGCGGAGCAGGAGCGCCTCGTCCGCCAACCGGCGCTGCACCCGCGCGAGTGCGACCGCCGCTTCGCGTCTGAGCAGGGCACGGTTGGCAACGTACCCCGGCAGCGGCGCGCGCATGAAGTTGTTGCGCGTCGCGTAGCGCAGATCCACGATGATGGTGCTGTCGAGGGTGCGGATGTCCATGAGCAGCGAGTCCGCGTCCGCCGCGGATCCGAGCGGATACGGCGGCGCCTCGGCGCTCGCGGCAGGCGGCGGCGGTTCGGCGCGGGACGGAAAACACGCGCCCAGCGCGGCCGCGACGATTGCAACGAGGAGATGGCGAGACATGCGCACAAGGTATTGCGAACGCGGCTCCGGCGCGATGCGGCGATTCGCCACCGGTGACGCACCGGTCACGGGCGGGACGGCAGCGCCGGTTTTCGTGCGAGTCGGCCTTCCAGGAAATCAGCGATGCGCGATTCCGCGTAGTAGCGCGCTCGCCAGGGGACGCGGCCGCTCACAAACCCGACGTGCCCGCCGTGCTCGACGAACTCGAGTTCCAGCGCCGGTATGTCGCGCGCGAGCTCGCGTACGCGGCCGAGCACATCGGGCGGAAGAAAGGGATCGTCCATCGCGTTCAGCAGCAGCGTCGGGACACGAATGCCACCGAGCCATCCGAGCGAGCTCGAACGCGAGTAGTAGTCGTGCGCACTGGCGAAGCCATGCACCGGCGCGGTGACGCAATCGTCGAAATCGTACAGGGTCCGCACGCCCTCGAGCGTGCCGGGGGCAATCAGATCCGGAAAGCGGACGAGCTTTGCCGCCGCTTTGCGCCGAAGGGCGCGCACGAAGAAATGCGAATACACACGCGAGAATCCGCGCTCGATGCTTCTCGACCCGCGCTCGAGGTCGAACGGGACCGAGACCGCGGCCGCCGCGCGCAGCTGATGCGGCACGGTCGTCCCGCGCTCGCCGAGAAACTTGAGCAGCACGTTGCCGCCGAGCGAGAAGCCGGCGACGCAGAGTGGGACATCGGGATCCTGCGCGGTGAGCCGGTCAATCACGAACGCGAGGTCCGACGTCTCACCGGAGTGATACAAGCGGCGCGCCCGATTGGGCTCATCGCCACAGGACCGGAAGATCAGCAAGTCGGCCGCCCACCCGCGCCGGTGGAACTCGCTCAGCGTCCCTCGGACGTAATGCGACCGGGCCGATCCCTCCAAGCCATGCAACACCAGAAGACGCGGACTCCCCGCCGGCGCGTCCACGCGCACCAGATCCACGAAGTCGCCATCGGGCGTGTCCCAGCGTTCGCGCCGTGACGGAAAGGGCGCCCAACGAGGGAGCAGCTTGCCCCAGAGCGTCTGCGCATGAGCACCCGGAATCCACCACGCGGGACGATAAATATGCGACGGCATGGTATCCCGGATACATTTCAACGCGAAACGCCGCTCAGGCGGCAGGCGAACCTCGCATGATACACGCGAGTGACGCCGCGGTGAATTGGGCGCGGAGCGAGCGAATGCACGAGTGGGACGATTCGGACGCCGACGACGATGCGGCGCTCGATGACGATTTTCCGAGCGGCGACGGGACGGCGGACATGACGACCGACGTCGTCTGTCCGTACTGCGGCGAGGAGAATCTCATCGCGTTAGACCCGGGGAGTGGCACCCGGCAGGAATACGTCGAGGACTGCCCGGTGTGTTGCCGCGCGTGGACCGTGACGGTGCGGTATGACCACGAGGGCGCGGCGCACGTGTCCATCGAGCCGGCCGACGCCCCGTGAGCGGCGGCTTGCGACTCACTTCGGCACCACTTACGGCACGACAACGGCATGGAAGTGCAGATCTTCGGCGTCAGGAAGAACCCCGATACTCGTAAGGCACTGCGCTTCTTTGCGGAGCGCCGCATCCGCACGCACTTCGTGGATCTGCAGGAGCGTCCCCCCTCGCTCGGCGAGCTGCGGCGCTTCGCGCAGAAATTCGGCGTGCAGGCGCTGCTGGACCGCGAGTCGAAGCGCTTCGCCGAGTTGGGGCTGCGCTACGCGCAGCTCTCCGACGACCGCTGGCTGGAGACGCTCGCGGACGAGCCGGCGCTCTTGCGTCTTCCTCTCGCCCGGCATCAGCACAAGCTGACCATCGGTCTCGCCGAGCACGATTGGAGCGACTGGGTGCAGGCGGGAACCGCGTGACGCAGGTCGCGATCTCCAGTGCCGGCGTGGACTTCGGTGCGCACTCCGTGTTCAGCGACATCACCTTCACCATCGCCGCGCGGGAGCGCTGGGGTGTTGTTGGGCGCAATGGCACCGGCAAGACGACGCTGTTCAAGCTGATCACCGGCCAACTGCAGCCGACGCGCGGGACCGTCACAAGGCAGCCCGGCATTCGCGTCGCCCTGCTCGAGCAGCATCGCGATTTCGAGGGCGCGTCCACCGTGTGGGAAGCGGCCGCGGGACAATTCCGCGACCTGCTCGCGCTGGAGCGCTCGCTCGCGGAGCAGGCAGGCGCACTCGGCGAAAACTCCACGGAAGCCGAACTGGAGCGATATGGCAGGGACCTGGAGCGCTTCGAGCGTGAGGGCGGCTATACCTTCGCGCCGCGCGTGGACGCCGTGCTCGACGGACTGGGCTTCGAGCCCGAGGGAGCGCGAACGCGACCACTGTCGCATCTCAGCGGCGGCGAGCGAGGACGGCTGGGCCTTGCGCGCCAGCTGGTGAGCCCCGCTGACGTACTCCTGCTCGACGAACCCACCAATCACCTGGATCTCGAGACGACGCGCTGGCTGGAACAGTATCTCCAGGAAACGGACCGGTCCGTCGTGCTCGTCAGCCACGATCGCGCGTTTCTGGACGCGGTCGCCGATCACATTCTGCATTTCGAGGGCGACAGCGCGACCGCGTACAGCGGCGGGTACGCGGCATTCGTCACGCAGCGCGAAGAACAGCGGCTCGCGCAGCAGCGCGCCTTCGACAAGCAGCGCAAGACGATCGCGTCGCAGGAGGACTACATCCGCCGCAATCTTGCGGGGCAGAACACTCGTCAGGCGAAGGGGCGACGCAAGCTGCTGTCGCGCCTGCCGCGCCTGAACGCACCGATCGGGAGCGACGGCACGATGGGGCTGCGCTTCGACGTGAAAGAGCGCGGCGGCGACCAGGTGCTGGTCGCAGAGCGCGCGCGCATCGTCGTCGGCGACCGGACGCTGATCGACGGGCTCAGCGCGCGTGTCATGCGGCAGGATGTGGTGGGCTTCGTCGGCCCGAACGGCGCGGGGAAGTCCACGCTGCTGCGCGCGGTCATGGGGGAGACCGAACTGGCGGTGGGTGAGCTGCGCATCGGCGGCTCCATTTCTGTCGCGTACTACCGGCAGGACATGGCGCAGATTCCCATGAACCAGACGCTGTACCAGATCGTCAACGATCTGCGACCGCTGTGGGAGCGCAACATGATTCAGGGCCACCTCGGTCGCTTCGGATTTTCCGGCGACGAGGTGCTGCGGCGCGCGGACACGCTCTCCGGTGGCGAGCGAGCGCGCGTGGCGCTGGCGATGCTGGTGCTGTCGCGCGCGAACTTTCTCATTCTCGACGAGCCGACCAACCACCTCGATGTGGAATCCATCGAGGCGCTCGAGGAAGCGCTGGAGAGCTATGAAGGTACGGTGATTCTCGTGAGCCACGATCGTGCGCTGCTCCGCGCGCTCACCACGCGCGTGTGGGTGCTGCACGACCGGCACGTCACCGACTTCGACGGCAGTTTTGCGGAGTGGGAGACGGCGAGCGCGGAGCGCGCGCACGCAGCGGCGGTCAAGGCCTCGGAAGCGGTGGCGCTGCGCCGCGTGCATGAAAAGCAGCACACGCAGCGCAAGGCGGGAACGAAGGATGATTCACGCGCCGCCGCCCGCGAGGTTCGCCGAGCGGCAGCGGACGCGGAGCGTCGCGTGGAGTCAGCGGAGCGCGAGGTGAGCGAACTGGCGGGCGCGCTCGAGGATCCCGATCTGTACACCCGAGCCGATGGCGTGCAGCGCGCGCGCAAGCTGGGCGTCACGCTCGATACCGCGCGCAAGCGGCTCGACGCGGCGATTGTCGAGTGGGAGCGGGCCACCGAGGCGGTGGAAAAGCTCGCGGCGCCCTAACGATCCACGTACGCCATCAGCCGCTCGTTGTACCGTGGCCCCGCCACGACCTCGGGCGGGAGCGCCGCATCCAGTCGCTGCATCTCCCCTGGCGTGAGCCGCAGTTTCGCCGCCGCGACGTTCTCCTCCAGATAAATCCGGCGCTTCGTCCCGGGAATCGGCACAATGTGCTCGCCCTTGTGCAGCAGCCACGCCAGCGACACCTGCCCAGGCGTCGCGCCCTTCTGCGTCGCCAGCTCCTGCACAGCGTGCGCGGCGCGCATGTTCGCGTCGAAGTTGTCTCCCTGATACCGCGGATCGCCGTGCCGGAAGTCGTTCTCCGGATACTCCTCCGCGCGCTTCGCCGTGCCGGTGAGGAATCCGCGGCCTAACGGGCTGAAGGGGACGAGACCGATGCCCAGCTCCCGCAGGAGCGGAATGATCGCGGGCTCGAGACTGCGCTCCCATAACGAGTACTCGCTCTGCAGCGCGGAGATGGGATGCACGGCATGTGCTCGGCGGATGGTCAGCTCGCTGGCCTCGCTCAGTCCGAGGAATCGCACCTTGCCTTCGCGCACGAGCGCGTCCATCACGCCGACCACGTCCTCGATCGGCACGCCGGGATCCACGCGATGCTGGTAGAGCAAGTCGATGTGATCCGTGCCGAGCCGTCGCAGCGAGCCTTCCACGACTTCGCGAATGTGCTCCAGCCGGCTGTCGAGCCCTGTGGTGCGCCCGCCCTCGATGCGGAAGCCAAACTTCGTCGCCAGCACCACCTCGTGCCATCGCCCCTTCAACGCGCGGCCCAGGAGTTCTTCGTTGGTGTATGGCCCATACACCTCGGCCGTGTCGAACAGTGTCACGCCGAGCTCGATCGCGCGGTGGATCGTCGCGATCGACTCAGTCTCGTCCGCGGGACCGTAGGACTGACTCATGCCCATGCAGCCGAGTCCGAGTGCGGAAACCTGGAGACCCTGCTGGCCGAGCATTCGCTTTGGATGTGTCATCTCGAAACGGTGATTGTATGGGCAGTGAGAGTTACGAGAGCAGCGGTCCGAGCAGCAACACCGCCGCGACAATAACAGGGATCGAGACGAGATCCAGCAGGATACCCGCACGCGCCATTTCTCGCACGGTGATCTGCCCTGATCCGAAGACGATCGCGTTCGGCGGGGTGGCCGCTGGAAGCGCAAAACCGGTTGATGCAGCCAGTCCGGCGACGAGCATCAATGTCACCGGCGGCTGCCCGGCTGCCACCGCGAGTGCCGCCACGATGGGCATGGCGAGCGCTGCCACAGCGGTGTTCGACGCGAGCTCGCTCAACGCCAGAACCGCGAGTGCGACCGACGCGAGCAGCAGCGGGGTCGGCAGATCGGCGAGCCCGATCAGCTGACCGCCCATCCACGCAGCGAGTCCGCTGGACTCCATGGCCGACGCGAGTGACAATCCGCCGCCGAATAGCAAAAGTACCTCCCACGGGATCTGGCGCGCTTCGCGCCAGAGCAGCAGCGGGCGGCGATGCCCCGTCGCGTCGCGCCCGCGCAAGAGGAACAGAAGAATCGCGCCACTCACAGCGATGGACGCGTCCGAGATGCCCGCCGCCGCATCCACGAGCCCTGGCATCACGAAGGTTCCGAAATCCTTGCGCTCCCGGAGAAGCCAGGCAGCGCCCGTCGCCGCGAACACCGCGACAGCGAGGGCTTCCCCTCCCCGCAACGGTCCGAGTGCCGCTCGGCGTTCGCGGAGTACCGTCCAGGATGCGGCGCCGATGTCGATGTTCGCGCGAAATAGTACGAACACGAGCAGCGCCCAGCACAGCGGGAGCAGTACAAGCACAATCGGAATGCCGACGAGCATGAAATCCACGAAGCCGATCGTGACACCGGCGAGCTCCTTCGCGGCGCCGGCGAACACCAGGTTCGGCGGTGTGCCGATCAAGGTGCCCATGCCGCCAATGGACGCCGCGTAAGCGACCCCGAGCATCAGCGACGTGCGCATCCGGCGCGCCTCGACGCTGTCGCCAAAGAGTGCGCCGACGGCGAGCGCGATGGGATACATCATCGCGGTCGTGGCGGTGTTGGAAATCCAGAGCGAGATCGCCGCGGTAGCGAGCATCACGCCGAGTACCACGCGCCGTCCGCTGGTGCCAATCGCCAGAACGATCGCGTACGCAATGCGCGCGTGCGCATTCCATCGCTCCAGCGCCGCCGCGAGCAGGAAGCCGGCGAGGAAGAGAAACACGATGTCGTTCGCGTATGGTGCGGCCGCCTCTCGCGTCGTCGCGATACCCAGGAGAGGAAAGAGCGCGATCGGAAGCAGCGACGTAACCGCGAGTGGCACGACCTCGGTGAGCCACCAGACGGCCATCCACCCCGCGATCGCGAGGACCTGCTGCGCCTCGGCGCGGAGCGACGCCGGTGCGAGCCAGAGCAGGGCCAGATACACCGCCGGGCCGGCGACAAGCGCCAGCGTGCGCGCTCCGGCGCTGGCGTCGTCCGCAACTTTCTCGTCGCTCATCGCGTAGAAGATTGCGCCCCAATGCGCCGGGGGCCAGACGCGGTTCTGGCTGGGATGGAATAGTGGGAAGGCAGGAACAGGTATCAGTCATCAGTTTCTCAGTTGTCGGTTGTCAGTAAGTACGAGTGCTTCCGCCGATTTCAGAGATCTGACAACGGGACAGCTCAGGGCCCTCAATGCTCGCACTGCTTCTCCTCGCGCAAATCGCCGGCGGCGACTCCACCTACTCCTC
>JANNOC010000530.1:0-6147 GCA_031398865.1 Gemmatimonadota bacterium
GTCCATCACGAGACCGTGCCCGGCCACCATTTTCAGATAGGCCTGATGGTGGAGAACCGCGCGCTACCCCGCTTCAGGCAGGCACGATTGTTCGGCGGAACGCCGGCGACTTCCGAGGGATGGGCGCTCTACTCGGAACGCCTTGCCGCGGAGTCGGGCTGGTATGCGGACGATCCCGAGGGATTGCTCGGCCAGATGGACTTCGAGCTGTTTCGCGCCCGGCGCCTCGTCGTCGACACCGGACTGCACGCCAACCGATGGACGCGGCAGCAGGCTATCGACTACGGCATCGAGGCCAGCGAAATCGAGCGCTACGTCGTGATGCCGGGCCAGGCGTGCGCGTACATGATCGGGCAGCTCAAGATTCTCGAGCTGCGCGATCGCGCAAAGGCCGCGCTCAAAGGCCGATTCTCCGAGCGGGCGTTCCACAACGCGGTGCTCGCGCCCGGCACCGTGCCGCTCGAGCTGCTCGAGCAGGAGGTGGATCGCTACATCCGCGCGGCGGGCAACTGAGATGCCGCTGAAGTGGTCTTTTCTGTTCTGGATCGGGCAGTTCGCCGCTGTGAGCGGGATGATGGCGTTCTTGCTGAGAACGATCGGAACTCGCTAACCACTAACCACTAATGGCTCATCACCACCGCTAGAGCGCTTTTCATAAACCTTTGGCGCCCGAGTAGCCGCAGTGACGGACATAGTTGCGGCACTCGTCCGCGCTGAAGCGCTGCACACAGTCCCCGAGCAGTGGCCACAGCGTCTCGATCGTGCGACAGCGCGCCGCGCGGACGATCGTCTTCAGTTTCGCGAAGCAGCGTTCGATCGGGTTGAGGTCGGGGCTGTACGGCGGCAGATACAGCAGCGTGGCGCCGGCCTGGGCGATCGCCTCGCGGACCCCGTCGACTTTGTGGGCGCTGAGGTTGTCCGCGATGACGAGATCGCCGACGTGCAGGGTCGGGACGAGGATTTGTTCGACGTAGGCGAGGAAGCTCGGCCCGTCGATCGCCCCATCGAAGACGCCCGGGGCCGTGAGACCGGTCACGCGGAGCGCCGCGATGAAGGTGCTCGTCTCCCAGCGGGCAAACGGCGCGTCGTCGTAGACTCGGGTCCCCCGCACGGCCCGTCCGTATCGGCGCAGGAGATTCGTGGTGACGCCGGTCTCATCGAGAAAGACCAGGTGTGCCGGATCCCACGTCGGCGCCCGCTGGCGCCAGTCGGTGCGGGCCAGGGCGACGTCCGCGCGCGCGTGTTCGCTGGGGCGTACCGTTTTTTTTAACCGTGATCCGTAAGGCCTTCACGGCGCGCCAGATCGTGGCGAGACTCACGGAGAGGCCCAACGCCTCCTGCAGCTCCGCGAGCGTCCGATCGGGCTGCTCGTCGATCAACGCCTGCAGCGTGTGCACATGTGACGCGAGTTTTCGCCGCGGGCCGTAGCGCTGCGGGCGTGGTGCCACTTCCCCCGTGGTGCGACGGCGTTGCTTCAGCAACCGCACCCACGACCCGCTGACGCGGTACTTCGCGGCAACGGCGTCCGCCATCATCCCGGCGTCGCTGTCGTAGAGCACCCGTTCTCGAAGATCCATCGAATAGGCGCGCATGAGGCCTCCACGTGTGTGTCCGCAGAAGTACCATGACTCGCCCAGGCAGTACAAGAGCTATCTGAAAAGCGCTCTAGTCCCTGGATTGCAGCGCTGCTGCCCAGTTCAGCACGATGCTGATCGGCGCCGGCACCGTCACGTCGTTGATGACGACGAATCGCTGACCGTCTGCGCTGACGGCGTATGGGTACCCCGGTTGAATCGGCGTATGGACTCTGAAAAGGGTGCGGGTCTCGCCAAGCGTAACGGCTGCACCTCGCGCGTCAACCGCGGTGGTCGTCAGGTTGTTATCCGCGCCGATATAGAAGAGCTCCCTGCCATCGCCGCGCCAGCGGGGGAACGCGCCTCCTTGCGTGGAAACCTGCCACTTGCCGCCCGGGCCCGGGAACGCCGCCACGTACACCTCGGGCTGGCCCGACTCATCCGGGGTGTAGGCCACCCAGCGGCCATCGGGAGAAAAACGCGCGTAGTTCTCGTCGAACGGCGTGGCGAGAAACGGAAACGGCTTCCGGTCGCCCAACATCGGGAGCACCCAGAGGTCGTTGCCTGTGGGAGTGCTCAAGCGATAGAGAAGATAGCGTCCGTCTGGACTGTAGCTGTTGGGATCTTTGCTCGCGGGGTCGTCCAGGAGCGTGACGTCGGTTCCGGATCCGTCCGCTGCTTTCTCGCGGAGGACGAACGCGCCGGGACGCCCGAGGTTGAAGGCCACGCGTGTGGAGTCGGGCGAAAAAACAGCCGAACGCTCCTCCTCTGGGAAAAACGTCAGACGGCTCGGGATACCGAGGGCGACGTCGTACATCCAGATGTCGCGCGTCTCCCGCGCGGCATCGAGCAGGCTTGCCGCGACCGCGGCGCCGTTCGGCGCGAGATCGACACTCGAATAGGTGCCAGGCTCTCCGAGCGTCTTGAGGAGTTTGCCGCCTCGATCGAACCACTTCAGCTGTTGATTGGCGATACTCTGCCGGGGTTGATACGCAAGCACATTGTCCGACACGGCATAGACGCCCATGGGAGGTGTCGTGCCCGGTAGCGAGTGCACACCGTCGGCCAGCAGAATGGCCTCACCGGCCCGTTCGGCTGTGCGAACGTCGAGAGGCCGTGCCACAAGCGCCGCCCCTTGAAGGAAGACGGCATGCCCGCGCGAGTAGAGCATGGACACCGGTTCGTTTGTGGCGATCTCGGAACGTTCTGTCGTCTCGAGGCTCGCGATGTACACTTTGCGCGGCACCTGCGGATCGCGAAACAAAGCGCCGTGGATAAAGCGACGCTCATCGATAAACACCGGCCGCCCGTGTCCGCGCTCTGTTTCCGTAATCGTGGTCGCGGGCACTGCGGAGCCCCCAGCCGCAGGCACCTTCAAGAGGCCGGGGCTCGCGGTGGTAGCGAACACGATGACACCACCCGCGCTCCATGCCCCGCCGCGGTGCTGGGGTGCGTCGGCGAGGGCGATCGGCATTCCGCCGTTCACCTCGATTTTCTTGAGCTTGCGATCTGCAAAGAACCCGAGAAACCGGCTGTCGGGTGACCAGAAGGGACCGGATGCGCCCTCTGTTCCCGGCAGCATTCGAGCGGCCGTCGAATCGAGCGGCCTCACCCACAGCATTTGACTGGCGCTCGCCGCGGTTTGCGTGGCGACGAACGCCAGCATCCGGCTGTCTGGCGAAATCGCCAGCGGGACGCCTGTCGGGTACGCATCGAGGCGCCAGCCATCGGGCGGTGCGATCGTGAATCGGACGACACGGGGATCCGGCGAAGGGCGATTCAGGAAAACGAAGACGCCTCCAAGGACGCCGAGCACGACGCAGGCCGCGGCAATCGTCCAGCCGAGACGCTCACGCACGCGGGACCGATGCGATGTCACGGGGATGCCGCGTTCGGGAACCTGTTGCGCCACCCACTGCAGCTCGCGCATGACGTCGCCGGCGTTCTGCCAGCGCGCGTCAGGATCTTTCGCGAGACACCGCTGGACGACGTGATCGATGAACGGCTCGCCGGCGATGGCGGGGGCCGGATCTTTCAGGATGGCGCCGATCAGGCTGGCCTGGCTCCGGCCGTCGAAGGCGCGGAGACCGGTCAGCATTTCGTAGAGCACCAGGCCGAACCCGAAAATATCGGAGCGTGGGTCTGCGTCGCCGCCTTCGAGCTGCTCGGGAGACATGTAGTGGAACGTGCCCAGAATCGAACCCTGCACCGTGACGTTGGGCGGAGTTGTCGGCATCATCGACAACCCGGGTCCGGAGCCTGCCGCCACGCCGCTTTTCGCGAGGCCGAAGTCGAGCAGCTTCGCGCCCGATCGCGTCAGCATGATGTTGCCGGGTTTCAGATCGCGATGGACGATGCCCGCGCGGTGGGCTTTGTCGAGCGCATCGGCGATGGCAGTGGCGACCTTCACCGCCTCGTCACGGGGGAGCGCGCCTTTCTTCAGCCGCGCCTCCAGCGTCTCACCGTCGAGATGTTGCATGACGAGGAATGTGTTGCCTTGGTGCTCGCCGACGTCGTAGAGCGGGCAGATATGCGGATGCTCGAGCGACGAGATGGCGCGCCCCTCGCGCTCGAACCGCGCGCGCAGGTCCGGATCCGCGGCGAACTGCGCCGGGAGGACCTTGATGGCCACCGTGCGATCCAGCCGCGTATCCCTTGCGCGATAGACCTCGCCCATGCCGCCCGCCCCGAGCAGGGCGATCACTTCATAGACGCCGAGACGCGAGCCAGGCGCGAGGGACATGCGGTTGTATGGGAGACGCGCGGATTATACGACGGCCGGCTGAGCCAGCATCGCAGATTCTCCGACGGCGACTCTGAGAGGGTCTTTCGTCACGACGCGTCGATGACGTCGACATCGTACGCGTGGAACTGTGGATCGGCCGTCAGGATGGGGAGCCGTTCGAGCATCGCCTGCGCGATCAGCAACCGGTCGAATGGGTCGCGGTGATGGGACGGCAATTCGGCCACCTGCGTCCCGTGATCGGACGTGATCGGCAACGAGGTCGTACGCGTCTCGCGCAGGTAGCGGGCGACATAATCGGCGGGTCGGACAGGCAGCCGCAGTTTCCCCAGCGCGTACTTCACCGCGATTTCCCACGCGCTGACCGCCGACAGGTAGAGCGCTGTTTCAGACGCCTCAATGTGATGCCGCGCCCTCGGCGAAAAGCGTTCTGGAGACGCGGTCATCCAGAGCCAGCAATGGGTATCCAGCAGGATTCTCCGCGGAGCCATCAGCGCTCGAAATCCGCCAGTACGTCTTCGGGCAGCGGCGCGTCGAAATCTTCGGCGATCCAGATGGTTCCACGCGCGCCGCCGAGCACCCGATCGGCCGGCGTCGCACTGAACGGGAGCAGGCGAGCGACCGGACGCCCCGCCCGCGCAATGACAATCTCGTCACCGCGCTCCACACGGGTGAGCAGACGGGATAAGTGGGTTTTCGCTTCGTGGACGTTGACGATTTTTTTCGTCATGTGATGGGCTTGGGAAGCTATTGTGAACTAAGCTTGTGGACTAAGTCAACTCATTCAGCCCCCGTCCGAATGGACCGCCGATCAAAGTCTGGGATCGCGCCAGATCTCCCGTGGCGGATCGACGGTCACGAGTCGTGACGATTCGCCGCCATTTGTCTCCAGACCGAGAACGCGATTGTGTCGTCGGCGGTCCAGCGGGCGGATCCACAAGCGTCCATCCGCTTTGTCGGCGACGCGCCGCCCGTCAGGAGACATCGCCGGCTCCGATCCCAACGTGTAGTCGAGTTTTGCTATGGGCAGTTGAGTACGTAGGGCGGGTCTTGCTTTTCAGACCCGCCGGTCAGCTGTTTCAGCTCTTCACATCAGTCCCAGCCAGGTCCGAATCAGGAGGACCGCTGGCCAGCTGGCGAATGAGTCGATGCGCATCTTCGAGCCACAGGAGATACTGTGGAAGAGGAAGGCGCGCGAGTCGGATCAGCTGCTCCTGCTCGTGTCCATTCCAGCCTCGCTCCCAGATCCTGTTTTCCCGTGGCATCGCTCGGTTACTCCTCGGCGCTCAGCGCGGTCAGTTTGTCGATATCCAGCATATCCTGCGCGCGCCCTGCTTGCCGCTTCAACCGCAGCAGATCCGGCAGTCCCAGGAACGATGCCGAAATGCCCGGAGCGATCTCCATCCAGCACGCGCGGCGATGGGCCTCATCGAACTCGAGCGGCGATTCGACGAAGAGATCGATTTCGGTCGCCTGATGCTGGTGGCTGTAAAGCGAGAAGACCCTCAGGTTCCTGTCTCGCACCCACTGGGATCGCTTTGCGGGGTCGGCGAATTCATCGAACCGGACTGGCGCTCTGGGCTGGTAGCCCAACCCGCCGAGGGCGGCAATCGCACGGCCGATATTGCCCGGTTCGAGGTCCACGATCAGATCGACGTCGGCAGTGAAGCGCACATAGCCATGTGCAACAACCGCAAGCCCGCCGGCGACCAGGTAGCGGACGTCTGAGTCGTTGAGCGCCCGGATGATTGCCGCAACACTGCCTTTTTCCATGCTCGCGCCGAACCAGGCCATTGTAGCGTTGCTCGTGCCTGCGATGATGCCTCGTCC
>JANNOC010000533.1:0-2052 GCA_031398865.1 Gemmatimonadota bacterium
GGGCTCAACACGCGCTACATCATCCATCCGGAAGAAATACTCGCCGACAATTTTGTTTTGCTCGTGCGCGGCGAGCGCAAGGTACGCACGCCGCGGATACTGGACGAGCTGCAGCGAGTGCTGGCGGGAAGATAAAGGCGCGCGCCTGACGTTATTTATCCGCCGATCGCCGCTGGCGGCCGTCCGGCTGCATTCAAGTGTGGTCGTCGCAACTTGATCCGACCGCGAATGTCCGGTTTCGACTACCGCCAACGACCGCTTTTGGGAGCGGCGGAGGCTCGGACCCTTTTCGGACGTTCGCGTTGAAAGATGAGCGCAACGAGACTACCTCACTCTGTCCCCATATGTTCGCACGCTGACTGGCAATCAGCGCGGCAGCAGCTTGATCGGCTTGCCGTGTGGTGTCGCCCGCGCAGCGGCATCCCACTCGTCCACGCGGCGTTCCAACTCGTCCCCCAGAATGAGTTTTTTCTTGGCGACAAGCTTTTCGAGCGCAGCAAGCCAGTGCTCGTAGTAATGAGTGCCGTCGTCCGGCTCACCGCGTGCAGCTGCGGCGGCGAGCTCGGCCGCGAGGGCATCGGCCCACTCGCGCCACGTGAAGACGTCGCGCGTATGCAGCGTCAAAGTCATCGCAAAGGCCTGCGCCTCCCACGGCGCCTTGAACACAGGCCCCTCGTCGTCGCGCGGGAGGGCCGGAAGCGCGCCGAGGTCGGCCTCACGCGGGATCGAGGTGGTCATCCCAGAGGTTCACGTAAACGCTGTCGCGCGCGGAAACGCCGTTGCCCCACAGCTCGCGCGCGCTGAAGCGCACGTTATACAGGTGCTGCGGTTTCGAATCGCGGCTCATCGCGCTGGTGTCGGGGAAAATAAACACGCCGAAATCGCGGTCAATCACGCCGCGCCGGCCGCGCGCATAACGCGGCAGCCGCGTGTGGCCGGCCGGATTGATGTTGCGCGCGACGACCCCGTCGCCGGCCTTGAACTTGGGCGGCACGTTGTCGTCAAGACGGGCGCGGATGCGATTGCGCAGGAGCGTGTCAAGGCCATCGATGCCGAGAACGCCCGCCACGCTTGCCTTGCCAGCGGCACGTCCGCTCTCGAGCTCTTTCCCGGTCACCACCGCCTGCTCGACGAGCAGCGTTTCCAGGCCGAAAAGCACTTTCTCATAATACGTTGCAGCGAGGTACGCGACGGGCGGCATCCGCTCGACGGCGTAACGGTTCATGTTGCCGTTCCACTTCTTGTGAAAGATGCAGGCGAGGCGGAGCGCAAACACGCGCTTCTCCCACTCCGCGTGGAAAATCGGCTCGTTTTTCTCAATCTCGACGGGTCCCATGCCATGCATGCCGCCCATGTCGTGCACGCCGTTCATCGCCTGCTCCCCGCCGGCACGGTCACCCGCGCGACTCCTATCATCGCATCGCGCGTGACGATCGCCGCGAGCTGCTCCTCGCTCCAGCCTTCCGTTCCAGCCGGGCGTTCCGGCAGCACCAGGTAGCGCAGCTCGGACGTCGAATCCCACACGCGCACCTCGACGTCGTCGGGGGCCTCCTCGCCCAGTTCCTTCATTATGCCGCGCGGGTCGATGACGGCGCGCGCGCGATACGGCGCCGACTTGTACCAGACCGGCGGCAGCCCGAGCACGGACCACGGATAGCACGAGCAAAGCGTGCACACGACCAGGTTGCGGACCTTGGGCGTGCTCTCGACCACCACCATCTCCTCGCCATACCCGTAAAAGCCGAACTCGGCAATGGCGTCGCGCGCATTCGTGAGAAGGCGTTGCTTGTAGACAGGATCGACCCACGCGCGGGCGACGACACGGGCGCCGTTGCGCGGCCCCACCTTCGTTTCGAACGTATCGATGATCCCGTCGAGCGTTTTCGGATCTACGAGGCCCTTTTCGACCAGCAGCGACTCCAGCGCCTTCACGCGCAGCGCCGGGCCCGAGAGCGGGCGGTCGTGCTCGCTGACGTGGTCGTCGTCGTGATGATGATCGCTCATGATTACTCAATCGCCTTGTCGATGCACAGCAGGATAGTGTTGGGAAAC
>JANNOC010000564.1:0-1900 GCA_031398865.1 Gemmatimonadota bacterium
TGCTGCGTGGTCGCGGGCATCGGCGGTCTCCAAAGCGAGTGGGAACGACGCAGGAACGCACGGACTCTAGCGCCCGCCGGCGCTCCCCGCACGCACGCGTCCCCGCGCCCGCGCGCCTGTCCGCCGCGCCGGGCGGTCACGCGCAATCGGCCATGTCGTTGCAACGTGATTCTGTCCTCCTAACTGCAACGTGATTCTGTCCGCCCTGCGTACCTGGGTGGAGGCCCAAGGGTTGGGGGTGGTGTGCTCCTGGCTTCCGCGACCATGACTCCGGAGTCGGGGACGTCGGCGATCGTCGCTCTGGCGCGATCCTGGAGAGCCGTTTTGGGGCGAAGTCCCCGCAGCCTCATGCGGGGGCCGGGGCAAGTGGCTTGTAGCGGCGTCGCCAAGGATGCTCGCGCGCGGGCGCACGCATGTGGGTGAGCTGGCCGCGACGGTCTTTCGGAGCTGGATCGCGTGGCAGTCCGGGGGCGAGCGGCGGCACGGGGGTGAAGTTCTCGGGACAACGTCGGCGTGCGTGACCACCCTTGCGGTAGACCAGCGTGAAGGGCGTGGTGGGTGGGGCCTGCCGAGCGACGACCTCGCCCCGGTGCAATACCAGCGCCGTGCCATCGAGGCATTCGCGCACCTCGACCGTGCAGCCCTGCCAGGAGCGGCCATGGGCGCGCGCCGGCAGTTGGACCCAGCGGCCCGGGATCGAGGCCGTGTTGTCGCGCGCGACCTTGCGTGTGTAGCGGCAGGCCAGCAGTCGTTCGACGTGTGGCGGCGAGGACCGCCAGGCGGACTCCCGCTCGCGCGCCGACACGGCGAAGCGCGCGTTGAGGTCGGCGATCAGCCGCGGCAGGTGGGCCTCGACCTCCTCGGGCGTGGCCAGCCCGAGCAGTCGCATCTCGGAGATGAGCCGGTCCTGCAGCGTCTCCCACATGCGCTCGATGCGGCCCTTGGCCTGCGCGCTGTGCGCGGCGATGAAGGCAATGCCCAGATCCTCGAGCAACCGCCCGAACGCCGTCGGATCCTGCCGCCCGGCGAGTTGCTCCTCGACGGTCCAGTGGTCGTCGTTGCGGACCAGCGCCCCGAAGCGGTCCCCGTAGAGTGCCAACGGCACGCCGTGCTGGCGCAACACCTGCCCGAGCATGGCCAGGTAGCCGTGCAGATCCTCGTGGGTTCGCACCGCCAGCGCCACGATCTTCCCGGTCGCATCGTCGATGGCACCCACCAGCGTGAAGCTGGGGCCGCGGCCCTCGAGCCAGTCGTGGGTACTGCCGTCGATCAGCACCAGCGCGCCCTCGCGGGCGGCCCGCTCGCGCCGTCGCCGGTGCTTCGGGGAGCGCCGCTTGCGCTTCGCCGGCAGCCCCGCCTCCTGGCGAAGGCGCCGGACCAGTTCCCGCGACAAGCCCAGCTGCTCCACTGCCAGCAGCTTCTCCGTCAGGTGGCAGTCGTTGAACCCCGCGTACTTCCCGTTGATCAGTTGCACCACGCGTTGACGCTCCTCGTCCGACAGGCGCCGCGCCGAGGGTCGGCCGCGGTTCCCGTGCAGCAGCCCTTCCACGCCTCGGTCCCGATAGGCGGCACGCAGCCGACGGAACTGCCGCACGCTGATGCCCAGGGCCCGAGCCCCCTCCGCATTCGTGATCTTGCCCTTCTCGGCCGCCTGGACCAGTCCGGGGCGGGGTGCTTCCTTATGGCTCATCGTGAGGTATCCCATGAGGAGGACACTTTCACGTTGCAGTAAACCCGGACAGAATCATGTCGCAGCCACAAGGCGCACTCCGTGATTGCGGCGAAGGTGCCGCTGTGCTACCTGTGGCTCACGACGTCATGCCCGCCGAGGGAGAGGCGCCGGCCGCGGTCGTGCGAGCCGAGCGGCCACGGCTCTCGACTGCGGGCCGCGAGGGAACGC
>JANNOC010000569.1:0-2917 GCA_031398865.1 Gemmatimonadota bacterium
GACTTCCGGACATGAGCGGCTTCGACGTCCTGGAAAGCATCCGCGATCAGCAGCCCGTCGTCATCATGATGACCGCGCATGGCGACGTCCCGATGGCGGTGCAGGCACTGCAGGGCGGCGCGGAGAACTTCCTCACCAAGCCGGTGGAGCTGTCGCACCTTGGCATAGCGGCGGAACGCGCGTTCGAGAAGGCCCGGCTCCGACAGATGACCCGCTTCTTCTCCGCTCGCCGGGACGGCGCGACCGCGAACGTGCTGCTTGGCTCGTCCGCCATGATGAAGGATCTTGGGGAGCAGATCGAGTTGCTGTCCGCAAGCGAAAAGACCACCGTGCTGTTGCTCGGAGAGAGCGGCACGGGAAAGGGCCGCGTGGCGGAGGCCGTCCACGCGATGTCGCCGCGTCGCGACCGTGCATTCATCGAAGTGAATTGCGCGGCGCTCACCGCGGCAACGCTGGACGCCGAGCTCTTCGGCGAAGAACGCGAAACGAACGGCGAGACGCGATTGCTGAAGCGCGGCCTCTTCGAAGTCGCCGATGGTGGTTCGCTATTCCTGGATGAGATTGGCGATCTCGGCGCGGGCCTGCAGCCAAAGTTGCTGCGCGTGCTCGAAGGGAAGAGCTTTCGGCGGTCGGGGGGCACGCAGGAAGTGGTCGCCAACGTTCGATTGATCGCCGCGACGAGCAAGGATCTCGTGAACGAAGTGACCGCGGGCAGCTTTCGGGAGGATCTGTACTACCGGTTGAGTGTGATGCCCGTATTTCTGCCGCCGTTGCGCGCCCGTGCTCGCGAGGACGTGCTGGAACTGATTCGGAGCCTCGTGACGGAACTGCATCCGCAACTGCCCGACTCGCCGATGACGTTGGCGGAGCCGACGCTCGATCGATTGCTGCGGTACTCGTGGCCCGGCAACATCCGCGAGCTCCGCAACGTGCTGGAGCGCGCCATGATTGTCGCCCGCGGCGGCCCGGACGTCCGGCCGCAGCACCTTCCCCAGGAAGTGCGCGACGCGAGCGGCGCGGGCGCGCCGGGACCCGAGCACCACGTGCCGCGCTCCCTCGAGGAGGTGGAGCGCGCTCACATCGAACGCACGCTCCGCGCGCATAACGCGAATCGGACGCATTCGGCGCTGGAGCTGGGCATCTCGCGCGCGACGCTGGTGAAGAAGATCAAGGAATACGGACTGCCCGCTGCGACAGAGGAACGAACGGCCCTGGAGGGAAAACGGCGATGACCGAGCTGCGGGAACGCGATGCGATGGTGTGCCGGGCGTGCGGCCGCGAGGAGCGAGCCTCGGAGGGATACCCCTGCTCCAACTGCGGAACCTTCATTTGCCAGATCTGCAACATGCGGGGTGTCATCCTGTGCCGGACGTGCGCCGAGCAGAGCGTCCCGAAAATCGAGTGACCGCGACATCGCGCCTGGATGCCGTCGAGCCTACGGCGGCGCGGATCTGCACCATTCGCTCGGCGGTTGCTCCTCTCAACGCGGAGCCGCGGGCGGCTGCGTCGCAGGTCTCGCAGCTCCTGTACGGGTGGCGCGTCGCCGTGGTCGAAGCACAGGGCGACTGGCTTCGCGTTCGCGGGGACGATGGCTACGAGGGATGGCTGCATCGCGGATACGCTGAACCGCGCGCGGAGAGCGCGAACGATGCTGCCTCACTCCCGTCGGCGTCTGACGATCTCACGTCGCTTGGATGTCGCATCCTGAACGCGGACGGCCGCGCGCGGCTGCTTCCCTTCGGCGCCCGCGTTGCGCGTGGAACGCGCGTTGACAGCGGTGAAGTGGTCGACGACGCCGTGCGGGCGCGCCGCTTTCCCCGGGAGCGACAGGCGATCGTGAACACGGCGTTGGAGTACTTCGCCGGGACGCCATACGAGTGGGGTGGGGTCACGCCCTGGGGCGCCGATTGCTCGGGATTGGTACAGAGCGTCTGCCGCCTGCACGGCATCGCGATGCCGCGCGACGCCTGGCAACAGGCGTCGGTTGGAACGGACGCGGGAACGGATATCGTGCGACTGGCTCCGGCAGACCTTCTCTTCTTTTCAGATCGCGAGGATGGGCGCATCACGCACGTCGCGATCGCGCTCGGCGACGAAGCGGTCGTGCACCTCTCGCTCGGGCGGGGCGGATACGCCGTTGACCGATTATCGGGGGACGGAGATCCCTATCAGATGGCGCTACGCCAGCGCTTCCGGAGTTCGCGCCGGCTGGAGATCTGACCGTGGCGCGGAGCGCCGCCGCAACGGGCGTCGGTCAGCTCATCATCGCGCCGGGCGGTGCCGCCACGACGGGCGCGCCCGTACGCACCTGCAGCACGACGTCCGCCGTCGGCTGCTCATCGAGCGCGATCGTCATCCGGAACGCGCCGGCCTGATCGATCGGCAGGTCCACTGCCGCGATGAGCGGAAAGTCCATCTCCGTGACGTTCGGCGGCGGCGTCCCCACGTTCAGCTCCCCGTTGGACGACCAGATTTCCTGTCCCCTTGGGTTGATCCACCGCAGCGTCATCGTGTGCGTGCCGACATCGGTGCGCGTTCCCTTGAGCCGCACCACCAGATGCGCGCGTGGATGCACGGCCGGCACCGATCCGACCTGGACGGCATCGAACACACCCAGGATGTTGAGCTTGCCTTCCTGCGAGAGATTCGCCGCGTCGGCGAACAGCGCGAATGAGACGACCATGCGAGAAGATAGGATGCGCGGTAGGGGAGATGCCAGTGCAGTCCCGATGCTGCCCGCACCGTCGTGCACACGGATCCACAGCGACTGTCGCGCCGAGAGGTCGCCGCCTAACTTTGAGGCATGTCTGCCACAGTCGACCGGGTCGCCGCGGCCGGCCCCCCGGGTGCGGGCACCGGGCCGGGCGCGGGGCGGATTGGCGCCAAGCGTCGCCGCAAGGCGCGCATCGTGGGCGGC
>JANNOC010000573.1:0-2296 GCA_031398865.1 Gemmatimonadota bacterium
CCCCCCCCCACCCCGCCACCGCGGCCCCGGCCCGCTCTCCCCCCCCGGGGGGTTTGGTTTTTCCCCCCAACCCCCCCGACGCCATTGCGCGATTGGTGAACGGCCGCCTCGTCGGCGACCCGGATGCCACCGTGTCCACGATCGCGCCGCTGCACAGGGCAGGGATCGGCGATCTCACCTTCCTCGCGTCGGCCAAATACGCCGCGCTTCTGGAAGCCTCAGCCGCGAGTGTGGTGCTCATCGCCCCCGATCTCGAAGACTCGCCCGGAACGGCGCGCGCGCGTGTCGTCGTGACGCAGCCTCACGAGGCGCTCCTCGCGCTACTGCCGCGTTTCTTCCAGCCACCGCCGCGAGTCCCGGGCATTGATCCTTCCGTTCGCCTGGGACGCGGCGTTCGCCTCGGGCGCGACGTGACCATCGGTGCGTACGCCGTGATCGGCGCCGGCGCGACGATCGGCGACCGCGCGTACGTGGATGCCCACTGTGACATTGCGGCGGGGGTGGAGGTCGGTGCTGACACGCGGCTGTTCCCCGGGGTAACGCTGTACTCGGGCACGCGGCTGGGTGAGCGGGTGATCATCCACGCGGGCGCGCGCATTGGCAGTGACGGTTTTGGCTATGTGTTTCGCGACGGCGCGCACGCCAAGATCCCGCACATCGGGCGCTGCATTGTTGCGGACGACGTCGAGATTGGCGCCAACACGACGATCGACCGCGGCAGCATTGACGACACGATTATCGGTGCGGGGAGCAAGATCGACAACCTGGTACATCTCGGGCACAACGTCCGCGTCGGTCGGCTGTGTCTCATCATGGCGCAGGTGGGCGTGTCGGGGTCCGCGCGCATCGAGGACGGCTGCATCATTGCCGGCCAGGCGGGGCTCGGCGGTCACATCAGCGTGGGAGCGGGCGCGCGCATCGGAGGGCAGGCTGGCGTCTTCGGCGACGTGCCCGCGGGCGAGTCATGGTCGGGGTATCCGGCGCGCCCGCATCGAACGGCGCTGCGGGCACAGGCGGCTCTCTTCCGTCTCCCCGCGCTGCTCAAGCGGCTCGAACGGCTGCTCGGCGCGTCGTCCGACTCGTGACGGACCGAAGGCAGACCGTCGCGCGCGCGACGTCGCTGACGGGAGTCGGACTGCACCTGGGCGTCGCGTGCACACTCACCTTTCGCCCCGCGCCGGCGCGCAGTGGCGTGGTGTTTCAGCGGACGGACCTCGACGGCCATCCGCGGGTGCGGGCCAGCGTGGAGAATGCGGTCCTGAGCGAGCGCCGCACGCAGCTCGGCAGCGGCGCAGAGGGTCTGCATACGGTGGAGCACGTGCTCGCGGCTGTCTCCGCGGCGCAGATTGACGACTTGCTCATCGAGATGGACGCGCCGGAGCCCCCGATCATGGATGGGAGTGCGGCCCCGTTCTTCGAGGCGCTGGTGGCGGCGGGCACGGCGTACACGGCGGGTCCCGCCGAGTATCTCGAGCTCACGGAAACGGTACGCGTGATTGACGGCGACTCGGTGTACGAGGCGCGTCCCGCGTCGTCCCTGCAACTGGATATCACGATCGAATTTCCGCATCCCCTCATCGGACGGCAGTCGGCGCGCTACTCGGTGACGCCCGAAAGCTTCGGGCGTGAGCTCGCGGGGGCACGGACCTTCGGTTTCGTGCATGAAGTGGACGCGCTGCGGTCAAAAGGCTTGATTCGTGGAGCGTCCACCGCCAACGCTGTCGTTCTGGACGACACGGGGGTCGTGGACGCGACACTGCGCTGGCCGGACGAATTCTTACGGCACAAGGCGATGGACTGCGTGGGTGATCTGGCACTCGCGGGTCGCCGGATCCGCGCCAGCGTCATCGCCGTCAAACCGAGTCATCGCGGCACGGTCACGCTGGTGCGCGAGATGCTCAAGGTCGCTCGCAAGGAGACGCACGTGCTCGGTATCGAAGACATCATGAAGGTGCTGCCGCACCGGTATCCGTTTCTCCTCGTGGACCGGGTCATCGAGATCGTGGACGGGCAGCGCATCGTCGGCATCAAGAACGTCACGATCAACGAACCGTTTTTTCAGGGACACTTTCCGGGACATCCGATCATGCCCGGCGTGCTGATCATCGAGGCGATGGCGCAGGTGGGTGGGATCCTGCTCATGGGATCCATTGGCGATCTCGAGAGCAAGGTGGTGTACTTCATGTCGCTCGACAACGTGAAATTCCGCCGCCCGGTCCTGCCTGGCGACCAGCTCCGCTGCGAGCTGGAGATGCTGCAGAACCGCGGGCGCACCTGCCGGATGAAGGGCATCGCG
>JANNOC010000594.1:0-1561 GCA_031398865.1 Gemmatimonadota bacterium
GCGCCGCCGCTGAACCGGAGCGTTAGGCGAGGCGCCACCGCTAGGAGCTGGCGTGATTCAGAGGAGAGAAACATGACACGTCTTCAATATTCCGCGCGATTCTTTAAATCCCTTGTCCTTGCTGTCTTCCTTATCCTTGGCCAGGCGGGTCACCAGGCATTGGCCGACGCCCAGGCGTCGAGCAGGGGTGTAGCCGACTGGGATGTCGGCGTTGATGTGATTCTCCCTGGGTTTATCGCAGCAGCCACCGGTGGCGTCTGCGTTCACGCGTCAGCGGGCACCGTAACCAACACCCCAGGCAGGCCGCCCCCTTTCGTAGGCCTGCCGTTCTCGTATAACGGCGTGGCTCGTGCTCCGGGGACATGCACGGTGACGATCACCAAGGGCGCGCTAGCTGGATCGACCTTTAATGGCTCGGGCTTTAGGGCCCCGAAATTTCCTCCCGTCGCGCCACCACCGCCGAATACGTCCGATGCCAAAGTGTGGGCAAACGTGGCGGGCGGGGGATCGGCCACTACTTCCATCGCTGGCGCCGACTGGACATCCAGTATCGTCGTCCCAGTCCCTCCAACCCCCCCAATCCCAGTTCACACTTCGGTACAGAGTGCGATTGCCACCGTGAGCACATTCGGGCCGGCCCCGCAAGCCGGCAGGGCAGCTGCAGAATCGGACGACCCGTGGTTCTTCACGGTCGTCGGTGACGACCCAATCGCGTTTCATCTCAGACTCCTATTGCGCAACGTCCGTCTTCATAACGAGGCCGATGCAGGTGAGTCTGTTTTGTCCCACTTCGAGGCCGAGTTCGCGTTCGGGGAGGGCACAATGCCAGGCAGCCAGATCATTGCGCAGGGTGATTTCTTCCATACGCTGATAGGCCCCGGTGAATTCGAACGCGACATGATGACCCTAATTGATCTGAGAAGGGATCTGTTCCCGGGCCACACCTACTGGCTCACGGGAGATATTCGCACCGTCGCCGAAGTGGTTCCCGAACCATCCACGCTAGCATTGCTCGGGATCGGTGTAATTTGTATGGCGCTCGGGTACCGCTGCCGGCGAAGCAAAATGTTGGCGGTAGCTATTTAAAGCTAGGTGAGGTGGGCAAAAGCGAAGCGCTGCCCACCAAAAGCCTACCAATTGCATCAACTGCGACCTACAAAAGCGCCGCTCCTTCGTCGCGCCGCTTTTGTGGGCGCGTTATGCAGGTCGTTAGGCTTCGCAAGCAACCTGCGGCGGTAAACTCGCGCATCTTCCAGGAGTTTCCCATGCACTACACGCTTGAGTGTGAACGCGAAGACGACGGCCGCTGGATCGCTGAGGTTGTCGAACTACCGGGCGTCCTCGCATATGGCAGCAGCCAAGAACAGGCTATGGCTAAGGCAGAGGCCTTGGCGCTTCGTGTCATCGCAGAGCAACTCGAGCACGGTGAAGCCAAGGCACTGACCTTCTCCATCGCGCTTCCCGCTGCCGCATGAGTCAGTGGCCGTCCAAGAAGGCTCGCCTCGTTCTCGTCGCGCTGTTGAAACTCGGATGGGCAATCAAGCGTCAGACTGGGTCGCAC
>JANNOC010000603.1:0-1845 GCA_031398865.1 Gemmatimonadota bacterium
GACTTCCCTTCGTGACGGTCTGCGCCCGGTAAATCCCGCCGCGAGCGCGCAGGGTCGGCGCCTCGGCGATGCTCACGGTCGGATTGAATCCCAGTGAAATCGGAAGCTGGCTGCTGTTTCCGCTGACGATGAGCAGTCCGCCGCGCTCCGTGAAGCGGCGCAGCACCGCCGCGCCTTCGAGGCCCATCCCGGGGCGAATGTCATCGGTTTGATCCCACGCGCCGAGATTCGGCGTCGCCGCGGATTTCCTCCAGGGAATTGGCGGTCCCGTCATCGCGCGCCCATTGAGCAGCGCATTGGCGCTTCCGCTGACGTGGGGGAATACCACGACGTCGTAGCGATCCAGCGCTTTCGGAACCCGCAGCATTTGGTCGCTGATGTACGTGTACGGAACGCCGAGACGATCCAGCGCGTAGCGCACCCAACCCTCGTTCTGTGTCTCCAGCCACGAGTGCATGAGCGCGATACGAGGAAGCATGATCGCGTGGCGACGTACCGGAGGAAGCGCAGCGACTGCGGTAGCACTCAGTCCAAGCTCCCGCACGGCACGCCGCGCCACGCCATCGCGCCCCTCCGCCACGAGGAAAGTGCCGGACGGATACGTCGCTCCGTTCACCACGAAGCTGGTCTCCGCCGCGAACACGCGCGCGCCAACGCCTGTTTTCCAGGGCAGCACTGCCGATCGCCAGTCGCCCAGGTGCGGAACGATCAGAACCGTTCCATTTCCGGCGACGGAGCCCTCCACAACCGCGTCTGTCGCGAGCAGCGCCATCGGCTTTTTGAACACTGTGGAATCCGCGATCTTGTGCGTGACCACGTGGCGCAGCTCGTCCAGCGTCCATCCAGTGTCGTCGTACGGCGGCGGGTCGTCCGCCTTGTACTTCTGAATCGCGAGCAGTGTCCGCACCGTGGCCGTATACGGCTGATCCAGCCGCACGATCCAATCGCCCGGCTGCACGGTGAGCGTGGTGCCTGACGACACCGTGTCGCCCGCCGGCGGAGTCGCGGCGCTGCCCTTTCGGCCGGCGTCCGTGAGTGTGAACGGCGCCGTCGCGACATGCACCTCGGTGCCATGCGCGCGGAAGAGATTGACGAGATCCGCCGCTTCCGCCGCCCGGTGCTGCCCCCGCGGGATGACGAACGCATACGGGGCGGAACGCTGCCCGCGCTCGATCATACGCTCCGCCTTCGCGGCGTAGTTCTCCAGGTACGTGCCCGCGTGATCCGCCACGTACTTCAACGCGATCAGAACGCCGGACTGCTGGAAGTTGATGTTGCTGCGGATGCACCACTTCACGCCATTCACCGGCGGATTGGGACGATCCCATCGCCGCTCGGTTTGCGACGCGGGCAATTTCACGATCTGGCAATCCGCGCCGGTGGACGTATACGTCTCGTAAAAGCGGCCGATGCTGTTGTGCAGGTTCGCGATCGCCAGCATGTAGTTCGGCGCCCATCCGTCATAGAAACCGTGGGTCCAGATGCCGGGGAGCCCGCGACGCGTCAGCTCGTTGATCTCCTGATACGCGAGCGTGTGCCACTCGTGCACGACGATGGGATCGAACTCGTCGTTGTACGGGCCCGTACCCGTACTCGTGTACAGAAACGGCACCGACTCATGCAGGTCGTGCAGCACGATCGGCTTCCAGTGCAGGAAACCGCGCATGACGTGTTGCGTCAGCTTCTGCGAGAGCACCATGCCGTCGCGATTGTTGTCATGCGCGGTGTATTTCCCCCAGTACACGAGGCTTACGCCCTGTGGCCCGAGCCGCAGCTGTCGCGAGAGCTTGTTCACGTCCACCATTCGATCGCGTCCGTCCACCTCGGTCACGGGCGTGATGAGTG
>JANNOC010000652.1:0-4026 GCA_031398865.1 Gemmatimonadota bacterium
GCTTCCGGCTGCTTCGGTTCCGCTGCTACTCTTCCGGCGCGTCTTCCGGCAGATGCGCGAGATGCACCTGTAGATCGCGCGGCCTGGCCCGATACAGCAGCTCGCGCGCCGTCGACGACTCTCCGTCCACGTTCACGCTGAGCGTCTCGGGCGACGTGATTCGGATCTCGGGGAGCTGCGTGTAAATGACGCCCTCGTGACTGAGGTGCTCGCCGCGCTTCACGCGCAGGATCAGTCGCGTGAACTCCGCCACCGGCATTCCCGGAATGATGCAGAGATCGAGCAGCCCGTCCCGTACGCGCGCGCGCGGCGTGAACAACGTCCCGCCACCGGTGACGCGTGCGTTGCCCACCGCGAACAAGAGAAACTCTCCGTCGTGTTCGAACCCCTCACCCGAAAAGCGCGCGCGCTGCGGCGAAAGATCCGCAAGCTTGCGCACGCCGGTGATCGCGTAGGCGAGGGGCCCGAGAGATTCCTTGGCGTCCGCCGGCGTCTCCGCGGTGGCTTCCGCGCCAACGCCACCCGTGGAGACATTCAGGAAGCGCCGTCCATTCATCTCCGCGGTGTCAATGCGCGTGGGCGGCCGCTGGAGGATTACGTCCATTGCGTGATCGGTGTCGGCGGGAATACCGACCTGCCGGGCGAAATCGTTTGCGGTACCGAGGGGGATGATGCCCAGCGCGGTATCGCTGCCGTCCAGCCCGTTGAGCACCTCATTCACGGTACCGTCGCCGCCGACGGCTACCACGACGTCTGCGCCGGCGGCCACGCCCTCGCGCGCGAACTCGGTGCCGTCGCCAACCTCCCAGGTAATCCGCGGCTGCACGCGGTGCCCTTTCGCGCGCACCCACTGCACGAGGTGGCGCAGCGCGGGGTTGTCCGCCCGGGCCCCATGGATTACGAGTACGAGATGCTTTTGTGCACGCATGGCGTCGTCAATCTACGCGAGAAGCCGTCCGCGTCACGAGTGGCCCGGGCGATCGCTGCGGGCAACGCGTGGTAGACGCGCCGTCGGCGTCGATGGCGCAGGATGCGTGGGACAGCGCGTACCACGCGCCCGTGCTCGTCGAGGAATGCCTCGTGCTGCTGCATGGCGCGCGGCGGGTGCTGGACGGCACGCTGGGTGGTGGCGGTCATTCCGCCGCGTTGCTGGCAGCGGGCGCCGAGGTCATCGGTGTGGATCGCGACCCTCGGGCGATCGCCGCCGCCCGCGCCCGCCTGGCGGCCGACGAGCGAGCCGGTCGATTCCGCGCCCTGCGCGCCAACTACGCGGACATCGGTGTGGGTGGCGCATTGGCGGGGGAGCGATTCGACGGGATCCTGCTGGACTTGGGCGTCTCGTCGCATCAACTCGACGACGACAGTCGCGGCTTCTCGTTTCGCGAGGGGACGCCGCTCGACATGCGCATGGATGCCGGGGCGGGCGAGGAAGGCGATGGATCCGCGGGCGACATGACTGCGGCGACTCTGCTCAACACGGAGGGGGAAGCGGCGCTTGGCAGCCTTTTGCGTGAATACGCGGACGAGCCGCGCGCAATGCGGCTGGCGCGCGAGATCGTGCGACGCCGGACCACGCGGCCGTTCGCGACGAGCGACGATCTCGTGGGCGCGATTCGGGGCGCATTGGGCGCGCGTAGTGGCCCCGGCGACTTTGCGCGCATCTTTCAGGGACTTCGCATCGCCGTGAATCGCGAGCTCAGCGGGTTGGAGCAGGCGCTGCCGGCTCTGCGGGACAGGCTGCTTCCAGGAGGAACGCTCGCCGTGATTGCATATCACTCTGGGGAGGACCGGCTGGTGAAGCATTCGTTCCGCGAGTGGAGCGCTGCGTGTACCTGTCCGCCGCGCCAGTTCCACTGCAGCTGCGGGGGGGTCGCGCTCGGCAAAACGATCACCCGCCGCGCCATCACCGCGGGGCCGACGGAACAGGCACGCAACCCACGGTCCCGTTCCGCGCGGCTGAGGGGATGGCGAAGCGCTCGGTAGCCCCGCGCGGTCGTTCGGTGGTCGCGCTCCTCCTCCTTGGTTTCGTCCTCGTGGCCGTGGGCGTCATCTGGAGGAGGAGTTACGGCTACAAGGAGTCGCGCGTCGTCCGGAGTCTCGAGGATGAACGCGATCAACTCGTGGCGCGGAAGGCAAAACTCGAGAGTGAGATCCGCGAGGCTTCGAGCCGCTCCCGGCTCGCCCCCATTGCGGAGCAACGATTACAGATGCGCGTCCCACCCGATAGTCAGGTCATCATTCTGCCCCGGTCCGACCGTTCCGTGATGGAGCCTCGTGGTACGCCTTAGCCGCATTGGCATTGTTACGTGGGCGATGGCGCTCTTTGCCGTCGCGCTGCTGACCAAGGCCGCGCAGGTCCAGCTCTGGCAGGGCGACGCGTGGGCCGCTCGCGCCGCGCGCCAGCAGGTCGCGGGCGCTGCGCTTCCCGCGCATCGCGGCGAAATTCTCGACGGGGGCGGAGTGCCGCTGGCGCAGAGCCGGCAGTTGGTGCAACTGCACGTCGCGCCTCGCGAGGTAAGCAATCGGCGTGCGCTGGCTCGGGCGTTGGCGCAACTGGGACTCGCCCGCGGCGCCATCGCAATGGCGATCAGTACGAAACGCGCGTGGGTCACGCTTCCTGGGCGGCATCTTCCCGTGGACGTCGCGTCGCTGCTCGCCATGCGCGGTGTGTACGCCGACCCTGTGATCGAACGCCTGTATAGCGCGTCGGAAAGCGCTCGCTGGCTGATCGGGCATGTGGACGCGAGCGGAGAGCCCGTGGACGGTGTGGAGCTCGCGCTCGACAGTGTCTTGCGTGGCGAGAGCGGTCGCGGATCCGTGCTGCGCGATGGGGGCGGCCGCCGCTTCGAATCACCGACGGCACCCGGCGTTCCGGCGCGCGCGGGCCATACCGTGACGCTGACGCTGAATCGCGCGCTGCAGGACATCAGTGAGCGCGCACTCGCCGATGCCGCGGCCAAGACGGGTGCCGATGGCGGCGACATTGTGGTTCTCGACCCGCATGAAGGAACCATTCTCGCCCTCGCGAGCCGCCGGGCGGAACGCACCGCCGCGAGTCCTGCGCTGACCGAGCCCTTCGAACCCGGATCCACGCTCAAGCCGTTCATCGCGGGCGCGCTGCTCTCCACCGGCCGCGCGCGCGCCGACGAGGTGATCTCCACGCGGGGCGGCACCTACACGATCGAGAAGCGCACCATCACCGACGTGCACAAGGCAGACTCGCTGTCTTTGCGCGATATCATTCGCTGGTCCAGCAATGTGGGCATCGTCCGCTTCGCGGAACGGCTGACTGCGCGCGAGGAATACGAAGCGCTGCGTGACTACGGATTCGGGAGTGCGACCGGCGTAGCGTATCCCACGGAGGCCAACGGGACTTTGCGACTGCCACGAGCATGGTCGCGTCAATCCGCGGCCTCGCTCGCCATGGGGTACGAGATTGCGGTCACGCCATTGCAGCTCGCGCTGGCCTATGCGGCCATCGCGAACGGCGGTGAACTGCTCGAGCCCTCGCTGGTGCGCGAGATCCGCGATGCTGACGGTGCGGTGACATATCGCCATCGGCGCCGGGTCGTTCGACGCGTGGTCGGCCCCGAGATCGCCGGCGAACTTCGCGCAATGCTGGCGGACGTCGTTGCCCGCGGCACGGCGGTCGAAGCGGATCTCGCGACGTTCGTGGTGGGAGGAAAGAGCGGTACGGCGCGGCGCACGTCACCGGGACAGGGTTACGCGCAAGGAGCCTACACGGCGACCTACGTGGGGCTCTTTCCCGCGGAACAGCCCCAGTTCGTGATTCTCGTCAAGCTGGACAATCCGCGTGGCGGATACTTCGGCGGAAAGACCGCGGCACCAGTGTCGCGTGCCGTCCTGCAGGCGGCGCTCGCCGCGCGCGATGCCGCTCTCGATCGCGGCGAACTCGCGCGCGTCGCGCGCCGCGGCACGCCGGGCGCAGACCGCGAGGCGACCCGCTCGACCGCCAGTAACAGCGTGATGACGGGGGAACTTTCCACACCCCTCGCGGCAGAACGC
>JANNOC010000653.1:0-14099 GCA_031398865.1 Gemmatimonadota bacterium
GGTCGACGACGTGCACTTTCTCAAGGGGAAAGAGACCACCCAGGAGGAATTCTTCCACACCTTCAACGCGCTGTACGAGGCGGGGCGTCAGATCATTCTCACCAGCGATCGCCCGCCGAAGGAGATCCCCGGACTGGAAGCCCGGCTCGTCTCGCGTTTCGAATGGGGCATGGTCGCCGACATCGCGCTGCCGGATCTGGAGCACCGCATCGCCATTCTCCAGCAGAAGGCGCGGCTGGATCACCTCGAGATGACGATCCCCGAAGATGTCATTCGCTTCATCGCCGAGCACATTCGATCCAGCGTCCGCGAGCTGGAAGGCTCGATCATCAAGCTGCTCGCATACGCGTCCCTGAAGCACAAGGACATCACCGTGGACGTGGCGCGCGAAGCCCTCCGCGACAAGCTGCGCAACGTGGAAGGCATGGCGTCCAGCGATTCGTCACCCGCCGGACTCAGCGTCGTCGGCATTCAGCAGGCCGTGGCGAAAGAATGGGGCGTGACGACCGAAGGGCTCAAGTCCAAGACGCGCACCAAGACGCTGACGACGCCGAGACAGATCGCGATGTTCCTATGCCGCGAACTCCTCGGCGTGCAACTGGTGGAAATCGGCAATGCGTTCGGCGGGCGCGATCACTCGACTGTCATTCACTCGCTCGAGCGCGCGGCAGAACAGATGGCCGAGGATACCTCGTTCCGCGATCGGGTGCTGCGCATTCGCGGAATGTTGGAAATGCTGCGCTCCTGATGGGGAGAGCGCTGTACAGCTGGTGATCACGGGGGATAACTCGCGTTTGGTGGGGTCCCAAATGTGGAGCGGTGGGGAGCGCGAAGCTTCTCGACGTCGAGTACACATCATCTGGCGCGCGTGAAGTGCTACGAGTAACGTAACTTGCCCTCTTGTACACAGTTCCACAGGCCTCTGCTAGTACTACTATCTTTTATCTCCTAATGAGCCTAGTAACAGAAGCGGAGCCCCGGAATGCGTTTTAGCATCTCCCGCGAGAAATTGCAGGAAGCATTGTCCGCCGTCGCCGCGAGCATTCCCGCGAAGACGACGCTCCCGGTGCTTGCGAATATTCTCGTCGAGACGACCGAGCGCGGCATTCGACTCTCCGGCACCGATCTCGACATCGCCGTCAGCACCGAGGTTGCCGCGGATGTCGAGACGGCGGGCGCGATCACCATCCCGGCCAAAAAGCTGAGCGAGATCGCGCGCGAGCTGCCTCCGGCTCCGGTGAAGATCAGCGCGTCGGGAGAGCAACGCGTCTCGCTCGAGTGTGGCCGCGCACGCTTCAAGCTGCTGGGGCTTCCGCGCGACGAGTTTCCCAGCTTTCCCACCGTGCGATTCCAGGAAAGCTGGCGCGTGCGCTCCGGCGACCTGCAGAAGCTCATCACTCACACGTCGTTTGCCGTGTCGTCCGAAGAGAGCCGGCCCATACTCAACGGTGTGCTCTGGGAACTCCGCCCGGAGATGATGCGCATGGTGGCCACCAACGGCCATCGGCTCGCAAAGATGGAGCTTCCCATCACGGCATCCGGCGCGCCGGCCAGCGATCTCATTGTCCCGCCAAAGGCGCTGGAGCAGGTCCGGCGACTCTTTCCAGCCGAAGAGGAGCTCGAAATCGCGAAGGGGGAAAATCACCTCGGCTTCCGCTCGCCATTCACGTCGGTGTTCACGCGGCTGATCGAAGGCCCATACCCCAACTATGGCCAGGTCATTCCGAAGGACAACGATCGCATGGCCGTCGCGGACAAGAGTGCGCTCTCCAGTGCTCTCAAGCGCATGTCGGTGATCGCGTCGGATCAGACACACCGCATTCGGCTGTCGTTCAACTCCGGCATGCTCAAATTCAGCGTGCAGACGCCCGATCTTGGCGAAGCACAGGACGAGCTGCCGATTCGCTACGACGGCGATCAGCTCGACATCGGCTTCAACGCCAGCTACTTGCTCGAAATCCTGCGTTATATGCCAACCGACGAGGTGAAGCTCACCTTCAAGGCCCCCGAGCGCGCCGCGACGATCGAGCCCGAAGGGTGGAAGGATTCGGCGTCGTATCTCTGCCTGGTGATGCCGCTGCGGCTGGTGGACTAGTCGGTGACGGTTGCAGGATGTTCGCTGGTTCCCGCTCCGCGCTCCTGTCGTCGTATTTGCGCGGGCCCAATCATGCACTGAGGATCCGCTTGGCCCCCAGTCCCACAGCCCATAGTTCATAGCGACGGTCCTCGTGTCTTCCCTCGCCAACCTCGCGCAAGCGCTCGCGCTCGCGTACACGAGCGGCATCAATTTGTACGCGACGGTAGCCGTCGTCGGCGTGGGCCAGCGCACGGGATGGCTCGAGCCGCTGCCCGGCGTCCTCGGGACGCTGGCGAGTCCGTGGGTGATCGGGCTCGCGACGGTGTTGTATCTGGTTGAGTTTGCCGCGACGCTGATCCCGGGCGTTGCGTCCGCGTGGGAGACGCTGCACTTGTTCATTCGGCCGCCGGCAGCGGCAGCGCTCGCCGCGGCGACCGCCTGGCACGGAGACGCCGGCTTCGTGATCGCCGCGACGCTTCTCGGCGGCGGCATCGCATTCACCACGCACACCACAAAGCTGGGCGTCCGCTACGCGATTGACACGTCCCCCGAGCCGGTTACCAACGGCGCCGCGAATCTCGCGGAGCTCGGGATCGTGGCGACGCTGGCGCTGCTGCTCTGGCAGCACCCCTACTGGGCGCTCGCGATCGCCCTGGTGCTGCTCGTGGTGCTGGTGCTCACGGTGCGGATGATCTGGCGCGCGCTGCGCCGCGTCTTCACCGGCCACTGGATGCCCGGGTGTGGCCTCCTGCAGGATCCGCGGATGCCCAGCGGCGAGCATGTGGTGGTGGCGGAGGAGGACTGACTCCGGCCTAACGAGTTCCGGGTGTGGGGTCTCGTAGAGTCGTGCGCAGACGTTCGTGCTGCACCAGCGATTGGCGCGTCCCGGCGGCATCCACCGTCAGGTTGGTCGTGGATTCCGACAGGGAGTGCAGCAGGCGGCCGCCCGCGGCATCGAAGAAGAGATCACCACTCGCGCTCCCGGTTCCCGTGACGGACACGGCCCGTCCGCGGGGCGACCCGCTACCCGAAATCGCCAGCGTCGAGCTGCGCAGGACGCGCACCCCTTCCACACCGTCCATTCGCGCGGGACCTTCCACGGTGTACCGGTTCACCGTCTCGGTGGCGATCGGTACGGCACCGCGGCACACCATCGTGGTGAGCGTATCCGTCCAGCTCTGGCCCGCGCCGAGGGATGCCGGCAGGGGCACCAGCGTCCGGGCGGCGGCGGCGAGCAGCGATTCGTTCGGCGCTCCGCACGCGACAACGCTGTCGGCGCGCGGCCCGGCAACCTGTAGCGCGCCGCCCACCACCCCCTCGAAGGGGAGCGGCGCGGACAGCGCCTGCGGGTTGGCGCGCACACGGCCGCCCGCCGCGACGGAGAATGAGTCCACCGTCCCACGCACGCGCGGCGCGCTGCCGTCGCCGAGCAGTTGATAGGTGAGCACCATGTCGGTGATCAATCGCTCCGACGGTCGCGTGCTGTCGCCCGCGAGCGCGATGCTGACTTCGCTGTGCGACGCGTACACATACGTGCCGGGGCGGTAGGAAAACGCGATCCGCGCGGCAGTCTCGCCACCCCTTCCGTCCGCGGTCCGCGGCGACGGGCGGCCGGGCACGGTCGCCGAGCCGGGGGAACGCGCGCACCCCGCGAGAAGCGCGGCGAGAATACCGATGGATGTCAATCGCAGCTGGTGCATGAGGTGCTCTGAGGTGAGTTCGTGACGCTCCGCGCGTCTATGGTGCTACGGCGCCGCGGGCGTGGAGTTCCCAGGGTGAAACGACGGCAGCCCTCCGCCGGGCGGCGAAGGGCTGCCGAATCGCGAGGACATCGGTCTGTAAGCCGGGTTCTGTCGGCGAACACGCGGCACCGCGAACGGCGCCGTGCGTCCTCCGGACGATCATTTCTCTCCGAGTACGGTCGCCCGCACCCTCCAGCAGCCTACCCGCGGCTTCACCGGCCGAAACCGATGTGGCGAGGCGGGACGCCTCTCGCCGCTTATTTGGCCTTGCTCCGGCTGGGGTTTACCGTGCCGCCCGTGTTGCCACGTGCGCGGTGGGCTCTTACCCCACCTTTTCACCCTTGCCTGCGACGCGAGCGTCGCCGGCGGTCTGTTTTCTGTGGCACTATCCGTCGCGAGCCTCGCGAGCGCGCGCCCAGGCGTTACCTGGCAGCCTACCCTGTGGAGCCCGGACTTTCCTCGAAGACGCCAGCTGCTCGTCGTCGCGACCGTCCGACCGATGCCGGAATATACGCGAACGCCGGCTATCCCGCCTCACCAATCCCGCCCCACCCGTCCCCTACTTCATTCCCACACTCGCTTCCCACAACGACGTGCCCTTGGCGTACAGGAACTGGCCGCCGGTGCTCCATCCCCCCGCGCCCTCCTGCATCTCGCTCGCGAGGCCGACGACTTCGTCCACGGACACGACCGCTCCGCTGCGCTCGTCCAGCGCGTACCACGCCGGATTCACACGCGCGCCGCCCGCGCTGTCGCTCGCCACCACGTAGAACATCGCGACGCTCGGGTCCGACGGAGAGTGCAGCACCCGAGTGACGAGATAGCGAAGCGGAGAGGTCTGCGGGCGGCCGGTGGGCTGCACGCGCAGCGAATCGATGAACGCCACGGCGCGCGAACGCGCGCCCGCATTTTCGCGAGGATCGCCTCCGGGCCCGGGCAGACTGTCCCCTCCCTGTTCCAGGATCGCGATCTGTTCGGCGTGTACGTCCACGATGACGCGTGCGCCGACGCCGCTGCTGGTCATGAAGGCCAGCGTGTGATCCCGCGCCCACCAGACGGTGCTCACCGAATCGGGCCACAACAGTTGCGCGGTCGTCGCTCGGCGCTGCGAGATGCCGAGACCGGATGACACACCGTGGGCCGGATCGGCGAAAATGAACGCGACCGCGTCGCCGTCGCGCTCGACCGCGAGATGGCTGATGCGCGCCGAATCAGAGAGCGTGTCGCGCCCTTCACCGAGCAGACGCAGCGAAGCGCGCTGGGCGGTGGCGACTGTCAGTCGCCCCGTGGCCGCCGGGGCCCGCTGCGCGTCCTCGCCCGCGCACGCAGCGGTCGCGAGCGCAACGAGGGTACTGCGCGCGAGGGCGAGAAGGGGACGGTAATGCTGCGACATGAGGCTGTCTCCCTGTGGTGTGTCGCGCGTGCGGCTCGCCGCGCGTGAAGAGTCGTGACGCAGGATGCAACGAAATTCATGACGTCCCGCTGACAGCCGTGCCTAGACTCGTCGTGTCACCAGCCGCCCAGAGCGGCCTTCGACGCGACTGTCAGGAGAGTGGGTTATGCATCCGGTTTCCGTGTTTCGTCAACCGTCCATCGCAGTTGGCAGCATTCCCGCGCGAGCAGTGCACGGGCTCGTGAGCAGCGCATCCGGCGCGACGGCGCCGCCGCCCGCGACGCGCGCGCGCGCGTCGGAGCGAATCGACGCTCCAGGGCTCCCGCCCGTCTCCACGGTGCTCACGCCTAACGAGCGTCTCCGCGTGGATGCCGCGGGCGAAGGCGTCTATCGCGCGCTGCATCGCGACTCGCTCGACGAAGTCATTCGCGATCTGCGCGAACGGCGCGTGGGCGCGGTGCTCATGTCGCTCGCCCGGGATGACGCGGCGGCCCCCAGCCGTGTGGCGACGATGGTGCGCGAGTTTCCGCGCGTGCGGGCCGTCGCGCTGCTCACGCGGCTCGACGCCCGCACGCCGCACGCGGCCCTCGCGCTCGGCCACAGCGGCATCCGCACCCTCGTGGATGCTCGCGAGCCCGCGGGGTGGCGGGAACTGCGCAGTGTGCTCGCGGTGGATCGCGCGAAGGAAACGGCGCACGCCGCGCTGGCGGTGCTGGAGCCAGATCTCGCCGGCACACCAGAGGACTGCCAACGTTTCTTCACCGCGCTGTTCACCTGTCCCGCGCGCGTCACGACCGTGCGCGGATTATCGCATCGCCTCGGTGTGCTTCCCAGCACGCTCATGAGCCGCTTCTTCCGCTCGCGACTCCCGGCGCCCAAACGGTATCTCGCCGTGGCGCGGCTCGTGCGCGCCGCGCGCCTGTTCGAAAATGCCGGGCTCTCCATCGCCAACGTCGCGAACCAGCTCGACTATTCGTCACCGCAGAGCTTTGGACGGCACGTCCGGACGCTGCTCCGCATGACCGCGCTCGAGTTTCGTCAGCGGTATGACGGCGAGGGTATGCTGCGACACTTTCGCGACGAGCTGGTGACTCCGTACCGCGTCGCGCTGAAGACCTTCAGGCCGCTGTCCGCGCCCCCCGGATGGGTGCCGGCTCCATCTCGGCGGATTCCCGCGTGTCCGCCTGGGTCGTGACCGAGAAACGCGTGATGGACTCGCGCAATCGGTCGGCGAGTTGCGCGAGTTCCTGCGACGCCAGTGCCATTTCCTCCATCGTCTGCACCTGCGACACGGCCAGCGCCGCTCCGCGCTGTGCCTGCGACTCCGCATCTCCCGCGTATTCGCGCACCGCACGGATCGACGACGCGAGCTCCGCCATCACCGCCGACTGATTGCGCGAGACGTTTGCCGCCTCGCCAATGGTCGCCGCGATGCGCTGGATCCCCGAGAGCATGGTGCTCAGCGCCGCGTTCGCCTGACTCGCGACGGCACCGACGTCGCGCACCTCGCGCGCGCCCTCGCCCATCTCCTCGACCGCGCTGGCGATGTTCTCGCGCACGTCCGCGATCGTCACCGCGATGTCCTTCGCCGCGCGTCCGCTCTCCTCCGCCAGCTTGCGCACCTCCTCCGCCGCCACGGCGAATCCCTTGCCGTGTTCCCCTGCTCGCGCGGCCTCGATCGCGGCGTTCAGCGCCAGCAGATTCGTCTGCCGGGCGATGCGCGACACCGCTTCGACGAAGTCGCCGACCTTGTCCGACGCGGCAGCGAGCGTGCCGACCGTGACCGAGGTTTGCCGCACGCGCTCCCCGATGGTCACCAGCGCTCCCGAGGCGCGCCCGATCGCGTCCCGGCTCGTCGCCGCCGCGCTCAGCAGTGCGCGTGACTCGGTTTCCATCTCGCCAGCGCGCTCGCGCAGCCGCTCGGCCGCGCCGAGCGCTTCTTCGGTCTGGCGAGCTCCGGTGTCGGCGTGGCCCCGCTGAGTCTCGAGCCGCATGCTCAGCGTGTGCGTCGTCTGGCGGAATTCCACGCCTGATGACGTGACCCGCTGCGTCGTGGACGCCAGCTGGTCCGCCACGCTCGCCACCTCGTCCGCCTCGCGTTGCACCGCGCCGATGATCTGGCTCACCTCCTGGAGCATGCGGTTGTAGCTCGCTTCCAGAAAGCCGAGCTCGTCGCGGCAGTGCGCGTCGGCCCGCGCGAGAAGGTTGCCGTTCTCCGCCTCGTTGATGACGTCTCGCGTCTGCCGAATGCGCCGGATCAGCCGCGAGGGGATGGGAATCACGAAGTACGACGCGATCAGAATGAGCAGGGCGACGACCATCGTCCATGTGAAGGAAAACGAGCTGCCCGCCGTTGCGATCAGCGCGTGCGAAAGGCGCGCGATCACGAAGCCGGCGGCGCACATGACGGCGCAGAAGAAGCCCAGCGTCTGGCCACGGTCGAACGAATGCACGACGATGGCGACGAAGTAGATGACGGCGATGCCCGATTCGCCGAACGCAAAAACGGGAACGCTGATGAGCGCCGCGTCGAACGCCGCGAAGACATATCGAAACCACCACCGGTAACCGGCGGGGGTCGTCGCAATGCCCGTCAGCACGAAATTCAAGCCGACGGAGACCACCGCGATCGCCGCGGTGACGATGTACGGCACGTTCGCGACGTCGAATCGTGCGGTGAGGGACAGGACGAGCGCGATGACCGCGGTCGTCCACATCCGCCAGCGGAACCCCAGGCCGAACATGGTCACATCCTTTTGACGCTCCTCTTCCGCCGCCTCGAGCCCGGCGGCTCCTCTCGCGAGTTGAGGGGCCCAGCCGGGGGTTGCTGGCGCCCGGCGCGTGCCGGTGGGCGAAGGTGCGGTGGATGTCATGCGTGGACCGAATCCGGGGGAGGTGACATGCAGCGCGAATGTTGAGCGCGCGCCCTTCGAGGGTCAAGCTTCCGGCCGTGGCAAGAATGATGCATTTTGCACATGGAGCATGGATATCCCCACGACCTATTCCGAGGCTTCCCTCGAGCAATTCGTCGCGCACGCCGTGAGCTCGGAGGCCGAGCAACTCGGCGAGCGGTGGCAGCAGCAGGCGCGTCATGTCGCCCCGCGTGCGGCGGATCAGTCGGCATTGCTCGATTCCGCGGACGCCGCGCGGGTCGTGCAGTCGCTCGGATTCTGCCTCCGCGACACGGGATGCTGGCAGGACGAAATCATGCGCGAGGGATGGGATTTCGGGAGCGCGGCGCACGAAGCGGGCGTCACGCTGCATTCCATGTTGAAGGAAGTGGATCTGCTCATCGCGATGTCGCTGTTCGCGTGTGAGCGCGCCGCGGGGGACTACACGGGCCCGTCCACGGCGGCCGACGGGATCGCACTCGCGCGTCGCCTGCACCGGTCCTTCTCGCTCTTCTCGCTCGCGGCATCCAAGGGATTCACGTACGCGTATACGGCGGCATTGCGGACGCAGCTCCGCGGCATTCGACACGACCTTCGCAACCCGCTCGGCACAATTCAGAATGCGCTCGCCCTGATGACGGACGAGCAGCTCACCCTGGAGCAGCGCAACAATCCCCGGTACCAGGCCATGGTGGCGCGCAACGCCCGGACGCTGGATGGCATGATCGGGAGCGAGCTGGGCGAGGCTGTCGCGCTGCCATCCGAATTCGTCCGTCAGGAAGTATCGCTGCGCGACGTGGCGATGGCCGTGCGCCGGGATCTGCGCGAGGAGGCGAGCGAAGCCGACTGCATGATCCAGGTGGACAGCTCACTCCCCATCGTTATGGCCGACTCCATCGGATTCGAGCTGGTGCTCAAGTCGGTGGTAATCGCCGCGTTGCGCCGAGCGTCGGAAGGGTCGTCGATCCACGTTGATCTGCACGCGCTCGGTTCGAAGTCCGCTGTGGTGCGCGTGACGTTTCCGCTGCCGGTGGCCGGCATCCCTGCGGCGCCCGACACCGTGCTGGCGTTCGCGCGCGGACTGGCGGAGCGCACCGGAGGGCGGCTCTGGATGGACGGCGCCGATGCGGTGTTCATCGAGACGCGCCTCATGGACGTGCGCGCGCTCGCGCCGCGTTAGGCAGCCGGCGCCATGCGCGCCACGATCGCCGCCGCCCCGGCGATCGCGATCACAGGGAACCCTTCGCGTTCGATCGCCTCACGCCCGCCTTCCTCGCGGTCCACCAACGCGAGCACGCCGGCGACAAGGCCGCCAGCCGCGCGCACCGCCGCGGCGGCGCGCAACGCGGACGCTCCCGTGGTGATCACATCCACGACGATCGCGACGCGGTCGCCGCTCCGAAAAGGTCCTTCGATCAACTGACCCGTGCCGTGCGTCTTGGCCTCCTTCCGGACCGTGAACGCCCGCAGCGGCGTGCCCGCGAGCGCGCTCGCGTAGGCGATGGCGTAGGACATCGGGTCCGCGCCAAGCGTGAGCCCGCCAACGGCCGTGACGTCCCACGCCGCCGCGCGCAGGGCGGCGAGCCCCGCGGTGCCGATCAGGACCAGCCCGTCGGGACTCATTGTCGTGAGACGCGCGTCGATGTATAACGTGGACTGTCGGCCGGAGGCGAGCTTGAACTGACCGCGTCGCGCGGAACGATCCGCCAGCAGCTGCACCAGTCTGTCGTGATCGGTCATGCGCGGAGGTTAGATCGTCCGTTGGACCCCGTCAATCCGAGCCTCGTCGAGATCTGCCGCTCGACGCACCGTTCGCCCCTGCGCGCCGAAACGCCATCCAGTGATCGCCGACCCGTCGCGCCGAAGCTTCCGTTTTTCCACTATCGCCCTCGGCGTCGCGTCCGCGTTCGTGCTGTTCGGCCTCTTTGTCGGCGATCGGGCGCTCGCGAACGCGGACCGGTCACGCACGGCGGCGACCGCGGCGGAGGTGGCGGGGCGGACCGAACGGCTTCTCGCGCGCCACGTGGCGGCAGCCAATCGCCTGGTGCCGCTGTTCGCGGACTCGTCGCTGCTCACGACGGCCGCCACGCTGCTGCGCGCGGTCGAGACGCTGGACGACGGCGCTGTCCCCGCCCCCTGGCTGGTGATCGACTCCGCCGGCGTGATCGTGGCGCTCGGTGGTACGGGACGCACGTCGCTGAATTTGCGCACGGACCTCGACACGGTGCAGCGGTTCGCTCTCGCGGCGGCGATGGCCCGGGCGCGCACGTCGCGCGCAATTCAGACGAGCGCGCGCGGCGACATTGCGCCTGACGTGCCCGGATTTGTCCTTCTGCGGCCGGTGCACCGCGGCACACGATTCCTGGGGGCGGTCGGGACGACGCTCGGTGTCACGTCGCTGCTGGACTCCCTCGGCGGCGGACGCGCGGACGAGCACATGCGCGTGGTCATTCGCGCGGGCAGCGACACGCTGGCCACGCACTCGACTCACGCGAGCGAGGGCGCCGAACCACATGTGACGCATCCGGTGCGTGCACCGGACGGCGCGTCGTGGGAGGTGGATGTCGTCAAAGCGTCGTCTGTCGGTTCGCTGCGGCTCGCTCTCTGGGCGATCGGTCTGACCGCGCTCGCCGCGCTCCTGCTGGCGCAGCGCCACGATCGCCGCCAGTCCCTTCGGATTGCCGACCGATCCGGCGAGCTCGAGCATCTGTCGGGAGAACTGCTGCGCGCGAACCGCATGAAGAGCGAATTCCTGGCGAACATTTCGCACGAACTACGGACGCCGCTGAACGCCATCGTCGGCTTCGTGGAGCTGCTGCGCGACGGGGTGTATGGCGAGCTGGCGCCGCGCCAGGTTGGTCCGGTGCAGCGCATCGAGGCCTCCGCGTCGCATCTCCGGCACCTCGTGGATCAGATCCTCGATCTCGCCAAGATGGCGGCAGGACGCCTCGAGGTGCACACGGAGATCATGGATCTCCGCCCCTTCGTCATCGATGTTGCGAGCGATATTGAGCCGCTTGTCACGGAGCGCGGCCTTACGCTGTCACTCGCGGTCGGTGGCACCTTGCCGCGTGTCCGCACTGATCCCACGCATCTTCGGCAGATTCTGGCGAACCTGCTCTCGAACGCCGTCAAGCACACGCAGCGCGGCAGCATCGCGATCCGTGCGCGGCTGGTGCGTCCCGCGCACGAGCGCCGCGGCCAGAAGGGCGAGCGCTCGGGAGAGGCGCCGATCGCGCTCGCGATGCAGGCGCCCCGGCAGGATGCCCATTGGCTCGCGATTCAGGTCATTGACAGCGGGGTGGGAATCGCGCTGACGGATCAGGAACGCGTGTTCGACGAGTTCGAGCAGGTGAACCCCGGCCCGCGCGGCGATTCCATGAACCGCGGGACGGGACTCGGCCTGCCGATCTCCCGGCGGCTCGCGCGGTTGCTCGGGGGAGAGATTCTGCTGGAGAGCGAGCCAGGCAAGGGGTCCACCTTCACGCTCTGGCTCCCGGTGGATCCGGCGGACCTGCGGGAGACGAGCGGCGCTGCCCCCGCCCTGCGCTGAGCTCGAGTGTCCAGCGCCTACGCCTTGTGCCGGAAAATGCCCTTCACCCGCGACAGCAGTCCGCTCCCTGCTTCCTCCTGTGCTGTCAGCAGCGCCGCCTCCAGCGCGTCCGCGAACGCCATGACGTCCGCGAACCGGTCGCGCGGATGCTTGGCGAGACCACGCATGACGACCGCCTCGACCCCGGCGGCGAACTGCAATCCGGACTTCGAGCGATTGAGTGGCGTGGGCGGCTGCGACAGCAACTGCGTGAACATCTCCCGCGGCGTCTTCGCGGCGTACGGGTGGCATCCACTGACCAGGAAGTACGCGATCGTCGCGAGGCTGTACTGATCCGCGGCCGGCGTCACGAGCTCTCCCGAGAGCGCCTCGGGGGCGACGTACATCAATGTGCCCACGAAGAACCCGGCGCGCGTGAGGCGTTCGTCGGTGGCGTCCGCGTTGGCCGCGATCCCGAAGTCGAGCAACTTGACTTCGCGCGCCGCGGGATCGTACATCACGTTCTCGGGTTTGAGGTCCCGGTGAATGATGCCGACCGCGTGAGCCGCATGGACCGCCTTGGCGATCTGGGCGATGATGGTCGCCACTTCGTCGGGAGGAAGCGGACAATGTTTCTTGGCGTAGCGCTCCAGGATCTCGCCGCGCGCCCACTCGATGGCGAGGAAGTGAAGTCCCGGGGACGCCTCGCCTATCTCGATGGTGCGCACGACATTGGGGTGGGTCACGCGGGCGCCGAACTGTGCTTCACGAAGGAAGCGGGCGACCGCCGTAGGGTCCTGACGGAGGCGGTCGCGCAGGACCTTGACGGCCACCTGACCGTGCTCGGGATGCTCGGCGTGGTACACCGCGGACGTACCGCCTTCGCCCACCAGTCCGCGAAGGATGTAACCGGCGAGCGTGGTTCCGACGAGGTCGCGTGACATCGCGGCGAACCTAACGTTCCCACTCAGAGGGTGCAAGACGGGAGGACGGGCGCACGCGCGCGTCATGATCCGCAACTTCGGCGCAGGCAACGGGTAAACCAATACTCGTTCCGCGAACGTAACGAATCGAGAGCAATGAGCCTATGGGGAAGCGCACTGTGACGAGATCGGGGATGGCAGTCTGGATGATTGTGGCGATTGTGACGGCCGCCAGCGCATGTGCGCGTCGCCCGGGCGTAGAGCGCGGTCCCGGCGGAGCTCCTCAGCCGCCGACGGCGGAGCGGGGACAGGCACCCGATGCGGGCCGGCTGTACCGCCAGATGGGGCTCATCGCCGAAAGCGATGGCGTGCCCTTCGTGGCGACCGTGTCCTATTTCGCGGCCGCGACGCCCGATTCAACACTGCTGCTCGTCAGTCTCTCGATCGCGAATCGTGCGCTCGAGTTCGCGCGCGAGGAGGATCGTTACCGCGCGTCGTACTTCGTCCGCCTCTCCGTCACGCGCGACGGAACGCCGGTCCGCAGCATGGATTCTCGTGAAGTCGTCCGTGTCGCCACGTTCAAGGAGACCACCCGCGCCGACGAGAGCGTCATCTTCCAGCAGTTCGTGACGCTCGCTCCGGGCCGGTATCAACTCACCGTTGCGGTTCGGGATGACGCGCGCGCGCGTTCGGGGAGCGAAGACGTGCAGCTGACCGTGCCACGGCGCGCGAGTGGCTCGCTGTCCACCCCCATCGCGTTCTACGAGGTCGCCCCCCGCACGACACTGGATTCTGCTCCGAGGATCGTCACCAATCCGCGCTCCACCGCGGTGTTCGGACGCGACAGCCTGGTGCGCGTGTACGTCGAAGCCTACGGCACCGATCGCGCTGCCACGATTCCTGTCCAGGTGACCGCACGGGGTGAGACCGGGGCGGTGCTCTGGCGGGAGAACGCCGTGCTGCCGCGCAGTGGCGCTCTGCACGGCGGCGCGGTCAGCGTTCCCATCGCGCGTGTGGGCGTCGGTGTCGTGAGGCTGGATCTTACGCGACCGGGCTCGGCCGACACCGTGAGCTCTCCGCTCTTCGTCAGCTTCGGTGAGGACCTCCCGGTCGCGACGTTTGCCGACATGCTGGACTATCTCCGCTACTTCACGACCTCGGACCGGCTGCGTACACTGCGCGACACGACACCCGAGCGGCGCGCGGCTGCGTGGGTGGCGCTGTTGCGGGACACCGACCCCGTCCTCTCCACCGCGGAGCACGAGGGGCTCACCGACTATTTCGCTCGGCTGGCGCGCGCGAACGAGCTGTATCGCGATGAGGCCACGCAGGGGTGGCTGACCGACCGCGGGATGGTGTACATCGCCTTGGGAGAGCCGGACAACATGTACGTCCAGTCCACGGCATCCGAGATCAGCTCGCGCGGACGGACGCAGGTCTGGGAGTACCGGGAGCATTCGCTGCAACTCACCTTCGTGGACCAATCGGGTTTCAGTCGGTGGCGCCTCACGCCGTCGAGCGAGCAGCAGTTTCGCGTGGTC
>JANNOC010000707.1:0-3165 GCA_031398865.1 Gemmatimonadota bacterium
TGCTGATGGGATCGGTCGAGGATCCGGACAGCAAGGTTGTCTACTTCATGTCGCTCGACAACGTGAAGTTCCGCCGCCCGGTGAAGCCCGGCGACCAGATTCGCTTCGAGCTCGAGCTCCTGCAGAAGCGGGGGGCGGTGTGCAAGATGCGCGGGTTGGCCAAGGTGGATGGGGAAGTGGTTGCGGAGGCGGACATGGCCGCCATGGTGCGCGACCGATGATGACGGCAACGATTCACGCCACGGCACTCATTGCCCCCGACGCGGTCATCGGCGCCGATGTGACAATCGGGCCGTACGCGATCGTGGGGGAGAAGTGCACCATCGGCGACGGCTGCGTGCTGGCGGCGCGGGCCACTCTCGAACGCAACGTCCAGCTCGCCGCCCGCGTGAAGATCGGCGTGGGAGCCGTGCTCGGTGGCGATCCGCAGGATCTCAAGTTCAAGGGCGAGTTCACCACCGTCGAAATCGGAGAGGGCACGACCATTCGCGAGTACTCGACCATCAATCGCGGCACGTCGCACTCGATGAAGACCACCGTGGGCCGCAACAGCTTTATCATGTCCTATGTGCACCTCGCGCACGACTGCCAGGTCGGCGACGAAGTCATCATCTCGAACGGGACGCAGCTGGCCGGCCATGTCATCGTGGAGGACTACGCGATCATCTCGGGATTGTCCGCGGCGCATCAGTTTGTGCGGATCGGCATGTACAGCTTCGTGGGCGGAATGTCGCGCGTCGCGAAGGACGTTCCCCCGTTTCTCAAGGCTGTCGGCAACCCGGTAAAGCTGTACGGATTGAACAGCGTCGGACTGCAGCGGCGCGGCTTCCCGGACAGCACGGTGCGCGAGTTGAAGCGTGCCTATCGGCTGCTTTTCCGATCCGAGCTGAACATCACGCAGGCGTTGGAGCGTGCCCGCGCCGAGCTCGAGCCGCTGCCTCAGGTGGAGCACTTCCTCCGGTTCATCGAGGCGAGCGATCGCGGGGTAGGGTTCTGAGCGCGTCGCGCGCGGGATCGAAGGGCCTTCGCCTCGGCGTGGTCGGCGCCGGCGGGCTCGGCTATCATCACGTGCGGATCATGCGGGAAATCGACGGCGTCGACCTGGCCGGTTTCTACGAGACGCGCGCCGATCGTGCCGCGCAGGTGTCCAGCGAGCTGGGGGTCCGGGCGTATCCCACGCTCGAGGCGCTCGTTGACGACGTCGATGCGCTGACGATCGTCGTGCCGACGCCCGGGCACTTCGCCGTCGCGAAGATCGCGCTCGAGCGCGGCAAGCACGTGCTCATCGAGAAGCCGCTCGCGTCCACGCTCGAGGAGGCGGACGAACTGCTCGCGATCGCGAAGCGAACCGGCTCGCTCGTGCAAACCGGTCATGTGGAGCGCTTCAACCGCGCGGTGCGCGCGGCGCTGCCGCACGTGGACGAACCACGCTTCATCGAGAGCGACCGCCTCGCGCCGTTCAATCCCCGCGGATCCGATGTCGCGGTGGTCCTCGATCTCATGATTCACGACATCGACCTGGTGCGCACCCTGGTTGGCGGTCACGTGACGCAGGTGTCGGCTGTGGGTGTGGGAGTACTCACCCCGTCCGTGGACATCGCCAACGCGCGGCTCGGATTCGAGTCCGGCGCCGTGGCCAATATCACCTCCAGTCGCATCTCGCGTGAACGCATGCGCAAGGTCCGCATTTTCCAGCGCAGCGGCTATCTGTCGCTGGATCTGGCCGCGGGCAGCGGCGAGTTCTTCCGGCTGCGCGACGACATCGATCTCGCGGAACTGACCAAGGCGCCGCTGGCGGTGGAGGCGTTCGTCGAGCGCGTGCCGCTCGAGGCACCGGACGGCGAGCCACTGCGTCTGGAATTCGAGAGCTTCGTCGCGGCGGTGCGGGGGGAAGGTCCGGTGGTCGTGACGGGCGACGACGGGCGTGAGGCGCTGGACGTGGCGCTGCGTATCCTGCGCGAGATCGAGCGCACGCTGCCAGCGCTCGCGGGCCTGCACGGGACGCTCGGTGCGTGAGGTCCTTTTCGTCGCCGGAGAAGCGTCCGGCGACTTGCACGCCTCCGGCGTCGCGGCGGCGTTGCGCCGCGCTCGTCCCGATCTCCCGATCGCGGCGGTGGGGGGCGACGAGCTGGCGCGCGAGGGCGCGCAGATCATCGAGCATGTGGACCGGCTCGCGGTCATGGGCTTCGTGGAAGTCCTCAAGCACGTGCCGCTGCACGCACGTCTGCTCCGCACCCTGACACAGCGCCTGCAGAGCGGCCGCGTCGGGCTCGTGATTCTCGTGGACTATCCGGGATTCAATCTCAAAGTCGCCGAGCGTGCCGCGGCCGCCGGTATCCCGGTCCTGTACTACATCGCGCCGCAGGTGTGGGCATGGGGAGCAGGGCGGCTCGCGCGGATTGCGCGCATCGTGACGCGGGCGTCCGTGATACTTCCCTTCGAGGAAGCGCTGCTGCGCAAGCACGGCATCGACGCGGCGTTCGTCGGTCACCCGCTGCTCGATCGGGCGCAATCACTGCCGTCTCGCGCCGAGGCGCGTGCGCAGCTCGGCCTCGCCGCCGACGGCGAAGTGCTGGCTCTCTTCCCGGGCAGTCGCGCGCAGGAGATTGCACGACACCTCGACGACTTCGTGGCCACCGCGCGGGAGTTGCAACACAGGCGTCCCGGGCTCCGCGTCATCGTGAGCGTCGCTCCCACGATCGCGCTGGATGCGTCCCAGTGCCCATTCCCCATGGTGCGTTCCGCGTCGTTCTCGGTCTTGCGTGCCGCCGATGCCGCGCTCTGCAAGAGCGGCACGACCACGCTGGAAGCGGCGGTGGTCGGGTGTCCGCTGGTCGTGGCCTATCGCACGAACGCGATCACGTACGCGATCGCACGGCGGCTCGTGCGAATTCCCCACATTGGGCTTGTGAACGTCGTGGCGGGGCGCGCGGTCGCCCCGGAGTTCGTGCAGGGAGCGCTGCAGCCGCGCGCGATGGCGGATACGCTGGAACCCTTGCTGCGACACGGCAGCGCGGAGCGCGAAACCATGCTCACGGGACTGGCGGACGTGCGCGCTCAACTGGGCACGCCCGGTGCCGCGGCCCGCGTCGCGGCCACCGCCCTCGAGTTGCTGCGATGACGCAACCACCGCCCGGCCTGACGAATCTGCCCGCGCCCGCAGCG
>JANNOC010000712.1:0-19733 GCA_031398865.1 Gemmatimonadota bacterium
GTCGTGTCCCCGAAGACGCGCGCGCGTCCAATGGCCTGCATCCCGCCGGCGAACAGCTCGGAGGTACTCGCGGACAAGCCATCGGTCAGAATCGCGACCGGGCCCGTGAATGGCACGACGCGGCGTCCATCGGCGGTGACCCGTCGTGGATTGGCCACGAAGCGCAAATCCCCGTCGCGCATGCGCATCGTGCCGAGCGAGAGCCGTTCGTTCAGAAAGTGCCCGGCCGTGCCCATCACGAGTCCGCCGACGCCGCCAAGATTCCCGCGCAGGTCAATGACGATGCCGTCCATCTGGCGCATCGCGTCCACGGCGCTGTCGAAGTGGCGCATGATCGTCGGCATCCAGCTATTGAACGCGATGTAGCCGATGGTCGCGCCGCCGGCCGTGTCGCGTGCCTGCTCGAAGCGCGTGTACATCCGGGGGAGATTGCCGTAATTCACCGGCTCGCCGCGTACCAGCGTTCGGACGATCGTGTACTGCTTCGCCCGTCCGCGGGCGCCTCCTGCTTGCACTCGAACCGTGCTCCCCTCGGCGCCATCGAGTAGTGATTCGGCGATAAGCGCCGCGCGGAGGCGCACGTCGGCGGCGTTCAGCTCCACCGGCATGCGCGCCAGCACCTCGGCGAGCTGCATATCGCCGACACGCCGAAGAATCCACCCCGGACGCAGGCCGGCACGCGCGGCGCCGCTCCCCGGCGCGACGCGCATGACGACGAACTCGCCCTCGAGGACGCGAATCTCCAGCCCCGCGTCGCCCGGCGCCGCGGCCGCGTCCTCCGCGCCTCGGTTGCCGCTCACCTCGCGGCGTGAGAGCGATCCCGCCGCTTCTTCCGGGATGAGCGCGAAATGCGATTGCCGCAGTCGGCTGAGCATCTCGCGCATCACCGCCCGCAGCGCTTCACGTGACGTCGCCGACGCGGCGCGAGGACGCAGCTCGATGCGCAGCGCGTTCCAGTCCACACCGTTAAAGGTCGTATCGAAGTGTCGGCGATTCACCAACGACCAGGCGGTATCGAAGCTCTCGAGTCCGAGTTTCCGGTCATACGGGGGTGGACCGGGCGTCGCCACCGCCGTGCCGGGCGCACGGGCGCACGCGAACATCGCCCCGGAGGCGATTGCAGCCACCAGGAGCGGCACGCGTGCCCACGAGCGTCGATTCGATCGGACGTGACAACCTTGCATCTCACCCTCTCCTGAGTCGTCGTGAATGTCGCCGCGAAATTGGGTGCCGGACGCATGACCTCGCAAATGGATGGGGCGTCGCAATCGTGGGTATACTACGCGAGTGACCAATCGAGCTTGGAACGCTTTCCTCGGGCCGCGTGATTCCTTGACCGCCGTGCTGTCGCGACCGCTGACCTGGTACGCACTCCTGGCGCTCCTGTGCACAGGGGCTGCCGGCGCGCGTGCGCAGGATGTCGAACCACCGCGCGATTCCCTCCTGCGCGTGTGCGCCGGCGGCGACGTCACGCTGGGGACGAATCTGGATAGCGCGTGGGTGGCGCGCGCCGCACCCCGTTCCGGTCCGGGCGCGCGGATACTGATCGCCCCCGATACACAGCTCGCGCCAATTCGCGTGCTCGTGGCCGGCGCGGATGTCGTGCTGCTCAACATCGAGGGCGCGATCGGCGAAGGGCCCGCGCCTCGCAAATGTCGGCTGGGCTCCACAGTGTGCTACGCGATGCGTTCGCCGATCGATGCGGCGGACGCGATCCGCCGGCTCGCGGGAGACGGGGTGGCCGTCGGCAATCTCGCCAACAATCACGCGCGCGACGCCGGCACCGCGGGACTCGGCGTCACTCACGATCACCTCACGGCAGCGGGAGTGTACGTTACCGGCGCCGATACGCTCGCCACCGTGGTGAGGACGACCGGGGGCGACACGGTCGCTGTTCTCGGATTCAGTTCGCACGCGGGTCCGGACATGCGCGACCTTGACGGCGTGCGGCGTCACGTGTCGCGCGCGGCCGCACAGTACGCGCGCGTCGTCGTGACGGCCCACCTGGGCGCCGAAGGCAGGGGCGCGATGCGCACCCGGGACACCGTGGAGCGCTTCGTCGGGGAAGTGCGCGGGAACTCGGTCGCGTTTGCGCGCACGGCGGTGGAGGCTGGGGCCGATCTGGTGGTGGGACACGGACCGCACGTCCTGCGCGCGCTGGAATGGCGCGGGGACGCGCTGGTCGCATACTCGTTAGGAAATCTCGTGACGTACGGTCCGTTCTCGGTCGCAGAGCCTTCCAATCGCGGAGCGATGCTGTGCGTCGCTTTCGGCGCGGCAGGCACCGTGCGGGAAGCCCGATTTCTGCCCACGCAGCAGCGCACGGCCGGCTTCGTTGCACCCGATGGAAGTATGCGCGGCGCAGCCCTCGCCGATTCGCTCGGCCGTCTCGATTTTCCGGCGACGCGGGCCGCGGTTGCTCGAGACGGATGGGTTACGCGAACAACGAGCCCTTCGGATTCCACCCGTGCGCCCGGGGCGATAAGTACGCCGTGATGGGTGCGGCAGGACGGATGCTACACTTTACCGAATCCCCAGCACCTTGTGCGTCTGCACGCTAAGACGCCACCGCGGATGCGCGAGGCAGTAGTTCAGCGCCAGCCTCGTATTCTCGGCGAGATGCGCGCCATCCATCGGCTGCAGGAAAAACTTCTCGAAGGCGAGTGCCTCGAACCGCTCCGGCATCGCCTCCGGTTGCGGGAACACGAGCTTCAGCTCGTCACCTGCGCGCAGCACCAGCGGGGCAGTGGATTTGGGACTGACGCAGATCCAGTCGAGGCCATCCGGCGGATTCTGAGTGCCATTGGTTTCCACCGCGATCTCGAATCCTTCCGCGTGCAACGCGGTCACGAGCGCCTCGTCCAACTGGAGCAGCGGTTCGCCGCCCGTGCAGACGACAAACGGACGCGCCCCCGTCGGCGTCGGGCGCGGCCAGTGATCGCGCACCGCTGCAGCCAGCTCATCGGCAGACGCGAACTTCCCGCCGCCCGGCCCGATCCCGACAAAATCCGTGTCGCAGAACGTGCACACAGCGCCCGCGCGATCCTCTTCGCGGCCTGTCCATAAATTGCATCCGGCGAAGCGGCAAAAGACGGCGGGTCGTCCCACGTTCGCACCTTCGCCCTGCAAAGTGTAGAAGATCTCCTTCACCGCGTAGCTCACGCGACGACGCCAGGATGATCGACCGATCGGTACGCTGCCGGATCTGTGAGTCCGCTCTCCGCGAAGCCTCGCAGGCGCAGCACACACGCATCGCAGTGACCGCAGGCGTTCCCGTCGGCTGACGGATCGTAACAACTGGTGGTTTCCGCGTAGTCGACGCCGAGCTGCTGGCCCAGCGCGATGATGTCGCGCTTGGAGAGATTCAGCAGAGGAGTCCGGATGCGGACGTGCTCGCCGTCCTCCACCGCGGCGCGCGTCGCGAGGTTTGCCATGCGCTCGTACGCACGAATGTACTCCGGCCGGCAGTCTGGATAGCCGCTGTAATCCACCGCGTTCACGCCGATAAAAATGTCTTGCGCATGCAGCACTTCGGCCCAGGCGAGCGCGAAGGAGAGAAAAATCGTGTTGCGCGCCGGCACGTAGGTGACCGGGATGCCGCTGGCCAGCTCCGCGGACCCGCGGTCCTTCGGCACGGGGATCTCGCCGGTGAGGGCAGATCCGCCCAGCATGCGCAGATCGAAGTCGGCGATCACGTGCCGCGCCACCTGATACCGCGCAGCGATACGTCGTGCGGCGTCGACCTCGTGCGCGTGCCGCTGTCCGTAGCGGAAAGTCATGGCATGCACCGCATACCCCTCGCTCGAGACGAGCGCCAGCATGGTCGTCGAGTCCAGGCCGCCGCTCAACAGCAGGACGACGGGGCGCGACGTCAGCCCGGCCCCACCCTCACGCGGCATGCGTGTTCAGGTTACCGACGAGTTCGCGCAGCTGCGTGCTGCCGTGCAGGAGGGTCGCGGAGGCGGAGCTCATCTCCTCGCACGCCGCACTCTGCTGCTCCGTCGACGCGCTGATCTCCTCCGCGGCGGCGGCGTGGCCTTCGGCGGTCTTCGCGATCGCCGTGATCCCGCCCGCGACGGAATCGGCGACCTGCATGTTTTTCTGGGCCGCCGTCGTCACTTCGCGCGCGGCCTGCCGCGTGCGCTCCGCCGCCACGCCAATCGCGGTGAGCGCGGAATCAATGTCGCGGGAGACGCGCTCGATCTCGCCGACGCGCGACACCCCGGCCTGCATGGCGGTGGACGTCGATTTCACGCGCGCGGTGACGATGCCGGTCATCTGCACCACATCGTCCGCGGCTGCCTGGGCCTGCTCAGCGAGCTTGCGCACCTCCTCGGCCACCACCGCGAAGCCACGCCCCGCATGCCCCGCGCGCGCCGCCTCGATAGCGGCATTGAGCGCGAGCAGATTCGTCTGGTCGGCGATGCGGCTCACCGTCCCGACGAAGCGATTGATGTCGTCCGCCGTCGTGTTGAGCGCGATCACCTCGGCGGCGGCCGCCTGCACCGTCTTGCGCACTTCCATGAGGATGGCGAGGGCGCGCGCGATCTCGACGCGCTTCGCCTGCGCCGACTGCTCGATCGTCCCGGCGAGAATGCTGACCTCCTCCGTACCCACCATCACGACCTCGGCCCGCGACCTGATGGACTGGAGTGCCTCGTCGATGTCGTGCAGGCGTTGCACCTGGCCCTCGGCACCCTGCGAGACACCGCTCATCGCGGACGCCATCTCCCCTGCCGCTTGCGAGATCTCGGTACTCACCGACGCCAGGTCGTGCGCCGAGGACGCCACGCTGTCCGCGGTGGTCGCCGCGACCGAGGCGACATTGGACAGTGCCTCGGCCGTCTGGTTCATCGCGAGTCCAAGCGTCGCGAATTCACCCGGCATTTCGTCTGGCGCAATGCGTGCGCCGAGATTGCCGCGACTGAGCTCGCGCGCGTGAGCCACCAGCGCGCGGAGCGGAGTGTCGATGTTGCGCACCGTGGTGATCACGATGAGCGTCGCGATCAGCAGCGCCGCCAGAATCATGGCGACGAGTAGCGATGAGCGGCGTCGGCTGTCGCGGCGCACGCGGTCGGCGGCGTCCACCACCTTCGTCGCCTTGATCTCCGCGAGCCGTCCGACGTCACCGAGCAGCGTCGACACGCCCGCTCGCGCGTTCTCCGCCTGTGTCCGTGCCGCATCCGCGCGGCCGAGGTCAGCGAGCCGGTGCGCGAGCGCGTACTGCACCTCGATCGCGGATAAGCGCGCGTCGATGTCGGCGACGAGCGCGATCTCCGCGGAGGTCTGGCCCGCGGCGTTGTTCATCTGCCGCTGCACCTGGTGCGCGGCCCATCCGAACCGGCGGAACGCGCCGAGCGACGCCGAGTCGCGGGCGCTCACATAGTGCGATGCGGCGTCCAGCTGTTGCGCGATGTCGGTTGTGAGCTGCGACGCCAGATGCGAGTCCAGCTGCACCTGCGCGAGCGTCGTTGTGATGATCCGCGAAATCCCCATGAGTGATGCCCACGCGAGCATCCCCGCGAGCGCGAGCAACAGCATGAGCGCGAGAAATCCCAGCCAGAGCCGTTTCGCGATCGAATCGAGGCCTTGCTTCAGCAGCGCGATCATCGAGCGCCTTCCACAACCAGCTGGCCGTCGCGAACGCGCGTCATGACGAAGCCCTTGCCCACGGGATCCCCGCTCTCGTGAAAACGAATGGACCCGGTGACGCCCGCGTAGCTCGTCTCCTCGGTGAGTGATGCGAGGTGGTCGCGGATCGCTCGGCGGTCCGGCCCGGCCTCGGAGATCGCGTGCGCGATCGCCATGGTCGCGTCATAGCCTAACGCCGCGTTCCCGTCCGGCACCACACGGTGCTTCGCCAGGAAGGCGCGCACGAACCGGACGGCGGCGGGCCGGGGGTCCGCTGGCGAGAAGGGCGTGCCGACCCATGCGCCATCGGAGATAGTATCCGCGACGATCCCGAGCCATCCATCCGCGCCCAGGAATTCCGCGCGCAGTCCCTGCCGTCGCGCTTCCCGCAAAAGGGCGAGTCCGGACACTTCCACGCCGGCCACGAAGACGAGGTCGGGGTCCACACCCCGGAAAAACGCGATGTGCGGCTCGGCGCCGGTCCCATCGGCGGGAATCGGGTCGAAGCTCACGATCTCGCCCGCGAAGTTGCGGCGGAACGCATCAGCGATGCCGCGGCCATAGCTGTCGTTCTCGTAGAGAATCGACGCGCGGCGGTGGCCGCGCTGGGTCGCGAAGCGGGCGAGATCGCGCCCGTTCGTGGAGTCGCTCGAGATGACGCGGAACGTCCACGCGGAGATCCCCGTGAGATCGGGTGCGGTCGCTGTCGTGGCCACCGCCGCGAGGTGACCGTCGTAGACTCGTGCCGCTGCCACCATCGCGCCGCTCGTGACATGCCCGACCACCGCGAGGACCGCATCGTTCCCGACGAATTCCTGCGCGACCGCAGCCGCCTTCCCCCCTTCGGCCAGGTCGTCGCGAAAGACCACCTCGAGCGGGCGGCCACGCACGCCCCCTTTGGCGTTCAGCTCCGCCACGGCCAACTCGATGCCCTGCCTCGTCGCCTGTCCGTAACCTTCCTTCCATGGACCGGCGGCGCCGATGACAAGTGGGGCCGAGCTCGAAGAACAACCCACGAGCACACCGGCCGCGACCATCGCTACGACTATTCTCACCACACCTCCGGGAGGGTGACGCGACTTGACCGACTATGAATCTGCGACTGCACGCAGCATCGCGGGAGACTGCGACGCGAGCTCAGCATTAACAGCTGGACACCGACCCGAGTGGCACTACTCGTGCCTCTCCCATCCCGAGCCTTTGGGGATATGCGAGTTGCGAGTACTGGTGACCGGCGGAAGCGGCGTCGTTGGCAAGACGGCGGTAACCGCGTTGCTGCCTGATGGTGCCGAGACGGAGCACACGTCGCTCGATGACAACGCTCTCGAGCGCGTGGAGCACTGGCTTCAGGAGCTCGTCAATCGCGACCCGCGGGAGACGCTTGCCGTGAAGCCGCACTGAGCGTCTCCTCGGCGTCTTCGTAATCGAGATCCAGCGGCCGGAACTGGCAGTGCGCCCCGCAGCCGAGGTGATAGCGGTTGCGCGCGAACCAGCGGTAAAAGCGCTCGGCGATGCGGCGCATGAACGGAATGTCGAAGATCCAGGAGATCCACCGGCCACGCGGAAGGACATCGAGCACTTGCTCCAGGGCGGCCGCACCCTGCCAGGTCCGTCCACCGGGACCAATCAACTGTACCGACTCCGCGAACGCGCGCGGAGGGATCCAGGGGAAACGCGCGTGCACGCCGGGGGTCTGCGACGGGATGATCTCGAGCACGCCCTTTGTGTCCCAGCGCGCGAGTACGGACACCAGGCGTCCGCACACCGTGCAGGCGCCGTCGTACACCACCGTGTAGGGACGGCAGACGCCGACGCTGTCGTCGCGGCGCGACATCTCGCCGGCAAGGGTGAAGCGCACGACGGGTACGGTCATGCGGAACGCTCGATCACGGTTGCCGGCAGAAGCGTAATCTTCACGAGAATCCTCCGGCGGTGGCGCGGTGCCAGGGGTGCAAGGAGCTTGCCTACTGCGCCTCGAACAGCGCGGTTGAACGCGACGGCGCGACTCTCGCATAGGGATCCGCTGTCGGATAGCCCACGGGCGCCCATCAAGGAGAACACCATGGCACTTCGCGAGTTCACCGATTCGCACGGAATAGATTGGCGTGTGTGGGATGTGACGCCGGCCGCCATCAGTCCACGCACCGCTGCCGAGGACTTCATGGCCGATCTACAGGACGGCTGGCTGTGCTTCGAATCCGCTTTGCGGCGATGCCGTCTCGTGCTGTACCCGTCGGACTGGGCGTCCGCGTCGGAGGCGCAGCTGGAGGAGTTGCTGCACCGCGCCGAGGAATCGCCGAAGCGAACGGCGAGTGAGCGAACCCGGCAGACGCCAACCGATACCCCGGTGCGCGTCATCTGACCGGGAGAGGTCAGCTCCGGTCGCGAGCTGATGGTTGTTGCTGCGTGAGGCAATGCAGCGTCCCGAGTCCCCAGACAAGGTCCACGGCGTGGATTCCCACGATCTCGCGCGTGGGAAAGAGTTCGGCGAGCACGTTCAACGCGATTCTGTCGTTCGCGTCGTTGAATGTGGGAACGAGGACCACGCCGTTGGCGATGTAGAAATTGGCGTAGCTCGCCGGAAGACGCTCGCCGTTCATGATCACGGGACGCGGATACGGCAGCCGCACGACCCGCAGCGGGTCGCTCTCGGCCGCCAGCCGCAGGCGACGGGCGTTGTCTTCGGATCGCTCGTGATTTTCGTCCGCCGGATCATTCTCGTAGGCGAGCGCCACAACCCCGGGCGCGACAAAGCGCGCGATGTCGTCGATGTGACCATGGGTATCGTCACCGACCGCTCCTTCGCCCAGCCAGATCGTTCGCTCCGCGCCAAGATATCGGGCAAACGCACGCTCGTACGCTTCCCGCGCGAGGCCGGGATTGCGCTCCTGAATCGGTGAACAGAGGCACTCTTCGGTGACAAGAATGCTGCCCGCCCCATCCACGTCGATCGCTCCGCCTTCAAGCACAAGTGGCTCGTCGCCGTCCGGGCGTTTCGCCTCGATTCGCGGAAGTCCCGTGATACGCGCCATCGCCAGGCCTACCTGTGCGTCGGCGCTGAAGTTGTCGTACTTCGTCCAGGCGTTAAAGCGCCAGTTCACCAGCATCACGCCACCGTCGGCGCCGAGCACGCTCGTGGGTGCGGAGTCGCGCAGCCACACGCGATCGTTGGGAACCAGGTGAAGACGGTAGCTCTCATTGCCGACGTCGTGCGCGGTGAGATGCCGAATGGCCTCGCCCCGCACGGTTTCATCATGGCAGAGAATTTCCACGCGCTCGTGAGGGTGCAGCGCTCGCACAATCTCGGCATACACCCATCCGATGGACGCCAGCTTGCCGGGCCAGTCGGGCTCGTGATGGGGCCACGCGATCCAGGTCGCGTCGTGCGGCTCCCACTCCGCGGGCATGCGCAACGACGCCGCCACGCCCCCGCGCGTCGCGTGCGCCGCTACGGGTTGCGCCGAAAAGTTTCGCGCGGCCATCAGCGCTCGGAGCCCGTCAGCCGAGGTAGCGACTGAGGATCGGCGCGTACGCGTCAATCCGCCGATCGCGCAGGAAGGGCCAATTGCGGCGCGTGTGCTCGATGACCTTCGGGTCGCACGTCGCGACAATCGTCTCCGCGGCGGTGCCTGCTTCAGCGATGACGCGGCCGAACGGGTCGCTGATGAAGGAATGCCCGAAGAACTCGAGGCCATCAGTCCCCGGCTCGTCCTCGTGTCCCACCCTGTTCGGCGAAGCCACGTACACTCCGTTGGCGATGGCATGGGCGCGCTGCGTGGTCCGCCACGCATCCACCTGCGCCATCCCCGTCTCCGCCTTCTCCGACGGGTGCCAGCCGATGGCGGTGGGATAGAACAACACCTGCGCGCCGAGCAGACTCGTAATGCGCGCCGCCTCGGGATACCACTGGTCCCAGCAGATCAGCACGCCGATGGCTGCATAACGCGTGTGCCAGACGCGGAATCCCCCGGCACCGGGATGCGCGTCTCCCCGCGCGCTGCCCGTGGCGTCGCCGGGCGTGAAGTAATATTTCTCGTTGAACAGCGGATCGTCCGGGATGTGCATCTTGCGATACACGCCGAGCAGCGCGCCGTCGGCGTCAACGATCGCCGCGGAATTGCGGTACACCCCCGCCGCCTGACGCTCGAACACCGGCACCACGAGCACGATCGCCAGCTCGCGCGCCAGCGTCTGCATCGCCGCGACCGTCGGACCGGGAATCGGCTCGGCGATGTCGAAGCGATCGCTCTTCTGCGACTTGCAAAAATACGGTGCGTTGAAGAGTTCCTGCAGGCAGATGATCTGCGCGCCGCGCGCCGCGGCCGCGCGAATCTGCGCGGTCGCGTCGCGAACGTTGCGTGCGAGGTCGTCGGTGACGGCGGTCTGGATGAGACCCACCGTGAATGCCGTGGCGGTCATGGTGGACGAAGGATCGCCACGTGCAAACGCGGAGGCAACGCCGTGTGGCCGCGTCGCTGAGCCCTAGTGTCCTTCCTCCCCCTGCGCTGGAACCGCCGTCCTGTCCACCGCCGCCGCCAGCTCCGCATACGCCTGCGACGAGAGCGCGTTGAACGGCGTCGCCCGATACACGATGCGTCCCGCCGTATCCACCACGAACACGAAGCGCGAGTTCATACGAGGCTTCTCCATCCAACTTCCGTACGCCTTGCCCGCGGAACCGCCCGAGTCGCTGGCGAACAGCTGCGGAAAGTCCGATGCGCGCGCCCAGCTCGCGAGCGTGGAGTCGGGATCGGCACTGATCGCAATCAGCGTCACGCCGCGGCCCGCGTTGAACAGTGTGGCGTACTGATCACGGTACGCCTCCATTTGGACTGTTCAGCCCTTGGTCCGCGCCTTCGGAAAGAAGGCGAGCACAACCGTCTGCCCGCGGAAGTCGGACAACTTCACTGGCGTGCGCAGCAAACCGTACCGGGTCGCGCCGGGGAGGGCAAAATCCGGCGCCATGGCTCCGACGGCTGGCGCTAAGGCGCCCGGGGTGGCTGCCGGCGCGGGCTGCTGCGCGCGCGCTGGCGTCGCGGCTGCCACAGCCAGCAGACCGGTGGTAACGATCTGCGCGACGCGCAGACGGGGCAATCGCATTCGTGAGATCGGCATCATGGTGTCTCCGGACCAGAATACTGCCGCTGTGTTCGCCGGTGTACCACCGGCGGCATTTGACGACATCGAAACAATGCCTCGCGGCACGCAGCCGCGCAAACCGCGCGGCGCCGGCGGGGGAGTGGACAGCCACCGCCCCCGAAAGTGGACGCTCGCGTGCATGGACCGCGTCAATCCGGCAGTAACCGAGGGCATGGGCAGTGCCCATACAGATGCCAGTGCCGCCGGTTGGCGGTCGTCACCTCGGAGGATCGGATGCGTAGAATCGTGAAGTTCCTGGTCGTGCCCGCCCTTGCCCTGACCGCTGCCTGCTCGGGTAAGGACGACACCGTGAAGCTCGACGACGCGCTGCGCAACGACCTCGCGCTGGCGTCCAGTGTGCAGCCGTATCAGCAGCAGCAGTATATGAGCCCGACGGAGATGGGTTATGGGGCGATGCCGGTACAGCGCGTGCCCGCCTACGGCGGGTACCAGCAGGCGTCGTCGGCCCCCGCGCCGCGGCGGACATCCGCGCCGGTGTACCGCGCGCCCAGCCGTAGCACGGGAACCGTAGCCGCGGAGCCGATTCGCCACACGAAGCGTGACGCGATTCTCGGAGCGAGCGCGGGCGCCATCATCGGTGCAACGACGAGCCGCGACAGACTGAAGGGCGCGGTGATCGGCGCAGCCGCCGGCGGCATTCTCGGCGCAGTGGTTGGACACGAGATCGATATCAAGCGTCCGTAAGCGGGAACGTGGGACAGGGAATGGGGAACAAACGCCCGGCGATGCTGCCGGGCGTTTGTCGTTCGGCGCCGCGCCGCCAGGACAAATAGTATTCACTCACACGTTCCAAACTCCCTCGTGCGGTGTAGCAGCGAGGTGCCCCACATCGCCGCAAGGCATGCTTTTCGCCTTTCGCGGTCGCGTCCCGCTGCCGCTCTCTCTCCGGTCCGGTCATGAGTATGCCCAGTTCGCACGCCGCACCCCCGGACGCAGGCGCCGAGGCATCCGACCGGGTTACCCCCACAGCGCTTGATGGGGGGCCCGAGCGCCGGTCGCGACGCGCGGGTCTCAGCACCGCCTTTCGCTCGATCAAGGCGCAGCACGCCGCAAAGCGAACACGCATGGAGCGCTTTGTGGACCGACTCACGGCCGTTGCGAGTTCCACGCCGTTTCTCGCGCTGCACATCACCTGGTTCGGCGGATGGATCCTCGCGAATACCGGCTTACTCGGCATCGAGCCATTCGACCCGTTTCCCTTCGGGCTGCTGACGATGGTCGTGTCGCTGGAAGCGATCTTCCTCTCGATCTTCGTGCTTATGGCCCAGGGGCGGGAGTCCTCGATCGCTGAGCTGCGCGAGGAGTTGACGCTGCAGGTCAATCTGCGCATGGAGGAGGAAGTCACCAAGACACTTCAGCTCGTGGCCGGCCTGTATACGCGGATGGGACACAAGATCGGGGAGGACCTCGATCTGCAATCCATGCTGCAGCCGCTGGACCCAAAGCGCATCGAACAGGAGCTGATCGAGCAGATCACCGCGATTTCGGCACGCCGCTCGAAGGGGTAACGATGCGCAGGACGCGCGGGAGGCAGCGGACCTCGAGCTCCTGTGAGTGGGCGCGATAGAGATCGCCGTCCAGCTGGTACACGGGTGGCGCGCCAAAGCGCAGTACGAACGCCGAGTCGCGGTGGGCGGTCACTCCAGGCATCGAGAGATGTTTGCCGCTCACGGCGGCCGCGAGCAGGCGAATGCGTGCCCATCCGCTGGCGGGTCCCACCGCGATCGCGTCGAGGTGGCCATCGTCCACCGCCGCATCGGGCGCAATGAGGAACGACCCGCCGAAATGCCGTCCGTTTGCGATCACGAGCATGAGATGCAGGCGGAGCGCGCGCTCCTGGTCGGTCGTCAGGCGGAGATCCGCCAGCAGTCCCGTGTATCCGAACAGGTTGCGGAGCGAGGCGAACAGATACAGCGCTTCGCCGGACAGCCAGCCGATTCGGTCAATGTCCGCGACGACAGCGGCGTCGAATCCAAAGCCGGCGGCGTTGATGAAGCACCTCGACTCCACCATCCCGACATCGACGCGCGTGTCGTGTCCCGCCGCGACGATGGCCGTCATCGCCGGGTAGTCCGCGGCCGGCAGCCCCAGGCTCTTGGCGAAATCGTTGCCGCGTCCCGCGGCCAGCGGCACGAAGCGGCACGCGCTGCCCGCCGCGACGATCGCCGCGGCGACCTTGCTCCAGGTCCCGTCGCCGCCTAACGCCGCAATGGTCGTGACGCCGCGATCCAGCGCGTCCCGGACCAGACGCGCCTCGTCACCCGCGTGCGTGGTGACGCGAACGTCCACGGTGTCGGCCACGGCAAGGGCCTGCTGTGCGGCACGCAGGGCGCGGCCATCGCGAGCGCGTCCGGCCGCCGGGTTGGCGATGAGACAAAGCGTCCCCGGCACGAGAGACTAGCGGAGCGGCGGCACGTGGAGGAGGCGTCGCATGCCGGTCAGGGCGTTACGTTTGCGACGCCATTCACACTCCCTGCGTGCGCACCAGCTGTCGCAGCACGTAGGGCAGGATCCCGCCGTGCGTGTAGTAACTCAGCTCCTCGGGCGTGTCGATGCGCGAGAGCACGGCAAATCGCGTCACCTCGCCCCCCGACGAGCGTGCGGTCACGTGCAGCTCGACGCGCGGCTTCATCGCGTCCGACATGCCCTCGATGTCAAACGTCTCGAATCCGGTGAGCGCCAGCGTCTGTCGGGTTTCCCCCGCACGGAACTCGAGCGGCAGCACGCCCATGCCGACGAGGTTGGAGCGATGGATCCGCTCGAATGACTCCGCGATAACGGCGCGCACGCCGAGGAGCAGCGTTCCCTTGGCGGCCCAATCGCGCGACGATCCGGTGCCATACTCCTTGCCGGCGAGTATGACGAGCGGCGTCCCCGCGCGCTGATAGTCCATGGACGCATCAAAGATCGGAAGGGGCGCGCCGTCCGGCGCAGTCGCCGTCCACCAGCCTTCTTTGCCCGGCGTGAGCTCGTTGCGCAGCCGAATGTTCGCAAAGGTACCGCGCATCATGACTTCGTGATTGCCCCGGCGGGCGCCATAGGAGTTGAAGTCCGCCGTCTTCACGCCCTGCTCGATCAGCCATTTCCCCGCCGGACTTGCCGCCGCGATATTGCCCGCCGGCGAAATATGATCGGTGGTGATCGAGTCGCCGAACATGCCGAGGACGCGCGCGCCCGTGATGGGTCGCACGCCGGGCGGCTGCAGCGTCATCCCCTCGAAGTACGGCGGATTCTTCACGTACGTGGAGGCCGCATCCCACCGGTACCGGTTCCCTGTCGGCACATCCAGCCCGCGCCAGCGCTCGTCCCCCTCGAAGACGTCCGCGTACTGTGTGCTGAACATCTCGCGCGTCACCGAGCGCAGGATCTCCGCTTCCACTTGCGGAGCGGTCGGCCAGACGTCGCGCAGAAAGACCGGACCGTCCGTGCCGACGCCTAACGGCTCGGTGATGAGGTCGATGTCCATGCGGCCCGCGATCGCGTACGCGACAACCAGCGGCGGCGACGCGAGGTAGTTGAAGCGCGTGTGCGGATTCACGCGGCCTTCGAAGTTGCGATTGCCCGACAGCACTGACGCGACGATCAGCTTGTGCTCCTCCACCGCGTCCGAGATCGGCTGCGGCAATGGGCCGGAATTGCCGATGCACGTCGTGCAGCCGAATCCCACGATGTGAAATCCCAGCTCCTCGAGCGCCGGCATGACGCCGGCGCGCTCGAAGTAGTCGCGCACCACCTTCGAGCCAGGCGCTAGGCTGGTCTTCACCCACGGCTTCGACCGCAGCCCCTTCGCGACCGCGTTGCGCGCCAACATCCCGGCCGCGAGCATCACCGACGGATTTGACGTGTTCGTGCAGCTCGTGATGGCTGCGATCACCACCGCGCCGTGCCGCAACTGGAAACTCTGCCCATTGAGGAGCACGCCCGTACCGGTGTGTGCGTGCAGCTGCTCGCTGGGATCGGTGGCGACGACGCTGGGCGAGAGCTGGGTCGCTCCCGACACCGCCGTGGCGCGCGACACCGCCGCGCGTGCCGCGACGGTGCCGGCTTTGCCCAGCTCGGAGTCGAGCGCGTCGCGGAACATCTGCTTGGACGCTTTCAATGGAACGCGGTCCTGTGGGCGCTTCGGCCCGGCGAGGCTCGGTTCGATGCTACCGAGATCCAGCGACAGGGAGTCAGTGAACACCGGATCCGGCGTCTCGTCGGTGCGGAAGATCCCCTGCGCGCGACAGTACGCTTCCACCAGCATCACCTGGTGCTCGTCGCGTCCCGTGAGCCGCAGGTACTCCAGCGTGCCCGCGTCCACCGGGAAGAAACCCATCGTCGCGCCGTACTCGGGCGCCATGTTCGCGATGGTCGCGCGGTCTGCCACCGAGAGGCTGGACAAACCCACGCCGTAGAACTCCACGAACTTGCCGACGACTTTCTTCTTGCGCAGCAGTTCCGTCACGGTGAGCACCAGATCCGTCGCCGTCGTTCCGGGAGGCAACTTGCCGTGCAGCTTGAACCCCACGACCTCGGGAATCAGCATCGAGACCGGCTGGCCGAGCATCGCGGCTTCAGCCTCGATGCCCCCCACGCCCCACCCCAGCACGCCGAGTCCGTTCACCATCGTCGTATGCGAGTCGGTGCCGACGAGGGAGTCCGGGTACACCGTGGTCTCGCCGTTCGGCGCCTCGTTCCGGAAAACGACGCGTGCCAAATACTCCAGGTTGATCTGATGCACGATCCCCGTATCGGGCGGCACGACGCGGAAGTTCTCGAACGCCGTCTGCCCCCAGCGCAGGAATGCGTACCGCTCCACGTTCCGGTCGAACTCGCGCTCGGCGTTGATCATGAACGCCGCGTCAGAGCCGTACTCGTCCACCTGCACGGAGTGATCGATCACCAGCTCCACCGGCTGTAGCGGATTGATTTGCGTCGGATCGCCGCCCAGTGTCGCGATCGCCTCGCGCATCGCGGCGAGATCCACGACCGCGGGCACTCCGGTGAAGTCCTGCAACAGCACACGCGCGGTGCGGAAGGCGATCTCCTTCTCCGTGCGACCGCGAACGTCCCAGCGCGCCAGCGCCTCGATGTCGGCTTTCTTCACGAACGCGCCGTCCTCGTTCCGCAGAAGATTTTCGAGCAGGACCTTGAGGCTGACCGGAAGCCGGTCCGCATTGCCGCCGGACAGTTGCGAGAGCGCGCTGAGCCGGTACATCACGTAGGATCGGCCATCCACGTCGAGCGTCGTGCGGCCGCCGAAAGAGTCGGGATGGGTCATGCTGTCGTCTCAGGTGACGCGCCGGGGCGCGCGGGGAAGCCGGAGCCGCTGCGAAATCGTCCACAGGCTGTCAGGAATTTACCACATCGCCGCATCGGATGACGCGCCCGGCTCAGCGCGACGACGCCACCGATCGCGCGGAAGCGGCAGGCATTCCCGCGACGAGCGGCCGTCAGCCGGCGAGCTTGTCCGCGTCGGGGCCGCTGCTGGTCACAACGCCGACCGGGTCGACGTGGCGTGCCTCGATGGCATCGGTGGGACAATGCAATACGAAATCGCCGTCGGCGGGAGACCAGTCCGCGATATGGGTGCGCGCATAGGCCTTGCGGTCGGCGCCCATCGCCATGATCTCGGGGGCAAGCGCGACGCACAGGCCGCAGCTGATGCACTTCTCCCGGTCCACCGAGACGCGCACGCGGCTGCGCGGAAAGACGCCGCTCGGCGCGGAGAGCGCCGTCGAGAGATGACGCAGCGCCTCCAGCCCCGCACGGAAGCCCGCCTCGATCAACTCCTCAGTGTGTGAGAAGCTGAACCAGCCGATGTGCGACACACGCGGCCGAATGAGAATCATCGGCGGGCCCTGCCAGCGCGTCAACGGCGTCAGCTGCAGGGCGTGCATCATCATGCTCGCCGCGCGCATGTAGATGGAGCTGAACCCCTGTGTCGCGATATCCTCGTCATGCGACAGATCGGTATTGCCCACGTCCACCGCGATGACGGCATCCATCCCCAGCGCGGAGACGTTGACCGGGAGGTTGTCGATGGTGCCGCCATCCATGCAATGCCGCCCGGCAACGGCCCCTGGCGGAAAGAAACCGGGCAGCGCGCACGACGCGTACACGGTGTCGCTCACACGCACGTCGCGAAGTCCGGGAAGTCCCCAGACGACCTGCGTGCCCCGCTCCACGTCCACGGTGTTCACGAGCAGCGGCAGGGGGAGTGACTCGAACGTCGCGTCGGGAGAGACCGATTCGCACAGTGCGCGGAGCGGCTCTTCGACGTAGATGGATGGTGCGCGCATGCGCTCCAACAGCATCCCGACGTGATTGATCCGAAACAGATCGCGTCGCCGAAGCGCTGAGGCACGACGCTGCATCTCGTCGACGGTCATGCCGCCGACCTTCGCGGCAGCGATCAGCGCACCAATGCTCGTGCCCGCCAGCAGTGCCGGCTCGATGCCGTGCTGTTCCAGCGCGCGCAGGACGCCGATGTGAGCAAACCCCTTCAGTCCGCCCCCGCCGAGCACCAGCGCGATTCGCCGTGCGGGCACCATCGTCATTCGCTGTCGAATCCTCGTGGAAATGCGGCGCGATCCTCTATGAGAAAGACGAGCCGTCGCGAGGCGGCGTCACCCCTGCATGCGAGGCAGCCGGACCCGATCACCGGGCCCGGCTGCATCCTGTCGCGCTCGGCTATGGAGTGCTACTGGAGATACAGGTACAGCCCCCAGAGGCCGATCCCCGCGCCGCCGATCATCATGATCGTTCCCGCATCGTCGCCGATGATCGCACCCGCGAGAAACGCCGCCCCGCCGACAATCATCAGGATCTGCCCGCGCCCCATCCCGCTGCGCTGCATGACGACCGCGGGCTGGTTTGTACGCTCGACGCTCGCGAGCGGACGTAACGCCACGCGCGTCGCCTCGAGCGTCGGAGCGCCGGATAGAGGGATGGCCGGGGCCGCTACCACAGGCTCAACCAAACCGTCCGCCGACTGCGCCTGCGTGGCGGCGGGGAGCAACATCGCCCCGGAAAGCATTGCGAAGACGGCGAAAGTGCCAACACGTGCGATCATGGGCGGGTCCTCGGATTTATGGTAAGACGTCCCTAACAGTATCGCGCGCTCCGCGCGACCTGCGCAACCATCTCCCATAAGGTCCGTTGCGCGCGTAGGTTGGGGGTGGCAGGTAGTGCCGCCTACGCCGACCGCAAATGGCGGCCACGAACACCGACCGCGCATGGCCCGCACCACCAGCTCACAAACCCACAGCCGTCTCATGAAGCTTCTCGCCGCCCTCCTTGCCTTTCCCCTCTGCGTTGACGCGCAGCCGCGCGTCGCGTCGAGTCCGCGTGCCCGACCCGCGATTCGTGTCGAGGAGCTCGATGGACATCTGCGATTTCTCTCCTCGGATCTCCTCGAAGGACGCGCGCCCGCGACGCGCGGCGGTGATCTGACGACGGAGTACATCGCGGCGCAGCTGCGCGCCGCGGGGGTCGAGCCGGGAGCGAACAGCTCGTATTTCCAGACGGTGCCCATCGACGTGGTGGGCGCGGAGCAGGCGAGCATTCGCGTCAGCGCGTCCCCTCGCACCGGCGGATCGGTCGCCCTCCGGTATCCCGCAGACGTCGTCGTCTGGGCGGGCTCCGCGACGCCGAACAGCGCCGCGCGCGGCGAGCTCGTCTTCGTCGGCTACGGCTCAACGGCGCCGGAGTATCGCTGGGACGACTTCAAGGACGTGGACGTTCGCGGGAAGGTTCTGCTCGTGCTGGTGAACGATCCTCCCGCGCCACCGGGAGAGCCGGCGCACTTCGGTGGGCGCGCGATGACGTACTATGGCCGCTGGACATACAAGTTCGAGGAAGCCGAACGGCGCGGAGCGGCTGGCATGCTGATCGTCCACACCACCGAACGCGCTGGTTATCCGTGGCACACCGTGGTCGGATCTTGGGCGAAGGAGCAGCGCATGCTCCCGGGCGACCCGACGCGTCCCGCGCCACTTGGTGTGCGAGGGTGGATCACCGACAGTGCGGCGACGGGGCTGCTCGCGCGTGCCGGGCTGGATCTCGCGCAACTGCGCGTGCAAGCGGAGACGCGTGACTTCCGGCCCATTGCCACCGGGATCGTGGTGGACGCCGCATTCCGCAATCGCGTGGAGCACCTTTCCTCGCGCAACGTCGTGGGTCGCGTGCGCGGCAGCGATCCGCGACGACGCGACGAGTTCGTCACGTTCAGCGCGCACTGGGATCACCTGGGAATTGGTCCCGCCGTGGATGGCGACTCTGTCTACAACGGCGCGGAGGACAACGCGAGCGGCACCGCAAGCCTGCTCGCCATGGCGCATGTCGCATCCCACGGTGCCCGGCCGCGCCGTTCGCTGCTCTTCGTCTTCGTCACCGCTGAGGAATCCGGGTTACTCGGCTCCGCGTTCTTTGCGCAGAATCCGGTCGTCCCCATCGAGAAGATCGTCGCGAATGTCAACGTGGACGTGGTAACGGTGCGGGGGCGCGTGCGCGATCTCGCGGTGCTCGGAGAGAACAAGAGCACGCTCGGACCGTTACTCGCGCGTCAGCTTCGGCCGCGGGGGATTCGCCTGTCCCCGGACAGCCGTCCGGAGGCGGGCCGCTTCTACCGGTCGGACCACTTTTCCTTCGCGAAGGCGGGGGTGCCCGCGATCTCGATTGGCGCGGGAATGGACTTCGTCGGCCGGGCGAAGGAGTGGGGCGAGGCGCAGGAAGCCGAGTGGATCGCGAAACGGTATCACCAGCCGTCGGACGAATACGATGCCACGTGGGATCTATCAGGGATGGCGCAGATCGCTGAGATCGCGCTGTCGTTTGGGCAGCTGATTGCGGACTTGAACAGCATGCCGACGTGGAACGCGGATGCAGAGTTCCGCCGGGTGCCGTCTGTTCGCACCGTAGGCCAGCAGTGATCCGACGCGGTTGACGGGTGTGACGCG
>JANNOC010000721.1:0-5748 GCA_031398865.1 Gemmatimonadota bacterium
CACGGTGAACAGCCACCCGTCCCGGGTGCGGAGTTTGGATATGGAGGCCTCGGCGGGGAACTCGACGTCGCCTTTGCGCAAGCCGTAGATTTCGCGTCGCTCGCCCATGCGCCGTGCAGCCTCGGGCGACCGAGCGAACGCCGCGACGTGCGCGTCGTGTCCCTCGCGGAAGCGTGGCGGTATCAGCATCGCGAGCGGCTGTCCGATGACTTCGGCGGCGAGGTGACCGAAGATGTCTTGCGCCCCGCGATTGTAGTGGACGATGCGCTGACGCTCGTCCACCGTGATGATCGCGTCGGCGGCGATCTCGAGGATGGCGGCGAATCGCTCCTCGGCATCCGCGTCCGGCCTCACGCGGCCGGTCTGGCTACCCGCGCCGGCCGGGGAATCGGCAGGCGGACGCGAGCTCATCGCGGCGACGCGCTCCGCCCCGTCATTTCGGCGGCATTGATGCGGAACATCACGCTGCGGAACGGCACCGGGTCGCCGGACTCCAGCGCGTCGGGCACAAGTTCGCGCAGGCGCTCGAGCGCGCGCGCGTTCGTCGCCTTCTCTCGCCGGTTGCCTTTGGCGTCGACCACCTGAAATGAGCCCTTCACGACGACACTCGCCCAGTCGAAAACGCCGCGGAGTTCGTCTACCTCAAAGGCAACCCACTGATGGTGCGCGAGCGTTTCCAGCTTCGCGCCAACGGACGTACGACCGTAGACCCACCCCGCCTCGTACGCGTAGTGCAGCGGCTGAATGTCGATTCGGTCGTGGAACGAAAAGGCAAGATGTCCCACGCTGTTCCGCTCGAGCAGCGCAATGCACTCGTCCTGCGACAGATCCCGGAACACGGGAGCTTGGCGGGTTTTCGACAATGGCGAATCTCCGTGCCTGCATGGTCGTGCGGTGAATGGACGGCGTGTCAGGGTATTCCTGACGTTAGCGTGCGGGGTCGCCCCGGGAGAAGATAGCGATCACCCGACTGGGCGCGACGGGCCGCCGGCGATATGTTGATCGCCACAACCCTTACCGTGGAAAGACTTCCAATGCCTGACGACAAGATAAGCGCCCTCCCCGGCGTGTTCGGCACGGCCGGGACCCGACGTGCTTTCCTGCGCACCACCGCCGTGACCACGCTCGCGGCAGGGGTCGCCGTGGCGTGCAAACCGGAGCCGAAGTCCCAGGCTCAGGACCAGGCGGACCCTCGCACGGAATCCCGGCCCACCACTTCGGCGGACAGCGACCACAGTGCCGGCTCTACGGCGCCGCACGCGCCGCTACCACAGGTCGCGGCCACGTCGACGCGGGCCAAAGCCGAAGAGATGGACCGCATGCACGAAGCGCGTGTGAAGGCGTTCCCCGCGAAGACCGAGGGGAAGGGGAACGTGCTGCTCGAGCCGCGCATCGAGAAAGGCGTGAAGATCTACGAGCTCACGGCGCGCAGGATCCGATGGGAGACGGAACCCGGGAAGACGCTTGACGCCTGGGCGTACAACAACCAGGTGCCAGGTCCGCAGATCCGCGTGCGCGAAGGCGACCGCGTGCGCGTGATCCTCACGAACGAGCTGGACGAATCGACGTCCATCCACTTCCACGGCGTGGAACTCCCCAATGCGATGGATGGCGTACCGTTCATCACTCAGCCGCCGGTGAAGCCCGGGGAGCGCTTCACCTACGAGTTCACCGCGCCGGTCGGCAACTCCGGCTCGCACATGTACCACTCGCACCACAATGCCGCGGTGCAGGTGGGACTGGGCCTCCTCGGCGCGTTCATCATAGAGCCGCGTCGTCCCCGCGCGATCGAGCGCGCGGACGTGGACTACGTGATGATCCTCAACGATGGTATGCACGGGTACACCTTCAACGGCAAGGGATTTCCCGCAACCGAGCCAATCTCGGCGAAATTGGGGCAGACGGTGCGCGTCCGTTTCATGAACGAGGGGATGATGATTCACCCGATGCATCTGCACGGCATGCACATGACCGTCATCGCCAAGGACGGGTGGCCGCAGCCGGCGCCATGGCGCTGCGATACGCTCAACGTCGCGCCGGGTGAACGCTGGGACGTGATCGTGAAATGCACCAACCCCGGCGTGTGGGCGTTCCACTGCCACGTCCTTCCGCATGCCGAGTCGCAGCAGGGCATGTTCGGGATGGTGACCGCGCTGATCGTCGCGGCGGCGGAGCCCAGGCCGACCCGCCGCTCGACGCCATGACGACCGCCACTCCGGTGCGATCCGCCGGAGCCGGCGGCCGATGCGTAAGGCGCGCGGGCCCGTGACAGCCACAGACCCCGGCAGGCGCTCCCGGGACACGGAGTCTCGTGAAGCCCTGGCCGCCTGGTTCCTCGGGCCCCGCGCGGAGAACGGTGCACTTCTCGAGCGTCTTGTGACCGAGGCGCTGCGCGATCACGTCTTCTGGCGGCGGAACTTCCATCCCGAGGATGGCTTCACCATCCGGGAGACGCACAAGCGGACGCCGGGATACGATCACGCGGTGGCCACGCTGACGCAGGAGTTGCTCGGACTGCTGGCCGAGCTCAAGCGCGGTGTGCCGTTTTTCAGCGGACGCTACAAGGGGCACATGGTGTTCGAGCAGACGATCGCCGCGCAGATCGGCTACTTCGCGGCGATGTTGTACAACCCGAACAATGTGTCGGTGGAAGCGTCGCCGGTGACCACGCGGCTCGAGCTGGAGGTCGCGTCGCAACTCGCGACGATGATCGGCTACGATCCCGCGACTTCGTGGGGTCACCTGACTTCCGGTGGCACGGTCGCGAACTTCGAGGCACTCTGGATTGCGCGCGGCGTGCGCTACCTGGCGCTGGCGATCCAGGGCGCGGCGGCGGACCTCGGCGTCACGCTGGACGTCTCGCTCTGCGGTGGTGAGCGCGTTCCCCTGGCTACCGCGCAGCTTCCCGAACTGCTCAACGTCCGCGGAGTCGCGGCGCTGGATCTGCTGCACGAGCTTTCTGCAACCGCGCCGTGCGACGATGTCCGTCGCGCGCTTGACGCGCACTCCCTCGCTGCCGTCGGATATCAGGACTACGGCCTGATGCTGGCGCGGCGGCACGGCGACGCACTGCCGCCCGGAGTCGTGCTCGTGGCGGCGACGGCACACTACTCGTGGGAGAAGATCGTTCGCGCTCTGGGTATCGGCGCGAAACAGCTGCGCCTCGTGCCGGTTGACGCGCACTTTCGCATCGACCCGGATGCGCTCTGGTCGCAACTGCGCGCCCTCTCGGAGCAGCGCGTGCCCGTGCTCGCGTGCGTCAGCGTCTGCGGCACCACCGAAGAGAGCGCGGTGGACAGGCTGGACCAGGTGCTCGCGGTCCGCACCCGCGCCGAACACGAGTTGGGGACGACCTTTCATTTGCATTCCGACGCCTGCTACGGCGGCTACGCGGCGGCGGTGACTTGGCGCGGGGACGGCACGCGCCGCACCGTGGCCGAGATCCGTGAATCGGCCGGCTGCGAATGGCCTGACGAGGGCTGGTTACGCGCGATGCACGCGCTGGCCGACGCCGATTCGGTGACGATCGATCCACACAAGCTTGGCTACGTGCCGTACCCCGCGGGCGCGTTTCTCCTGCGCGACCGCCGCGGGCGCGAACTGGTGGCGACCGATCCGCCCTATCTCCTTCCCGCCGCCGGGCTCAGGTCGTCCGAGGATCTGTTCCTCGGTCGGTTCATCCTCGAGGGCTCCAAACCCGGTGCGGCTGCGGCCTCGGTGTGGCTGAGTCACAAGGTCCTGCCGCTCGACGAGCGTGGATACGGCTTCCTGATCGAGCGTACCGCGGCCGGCGCCCGGCGTCTTCATGCGGCGCTCGAAGGGCCCAGCCTCGCCCCGTTCCGCGCCGTGCTGCTGCCGCTGCCGGACATCAACATCGTGTGCTTCATCCTGCACCACCCATCGCTGCGGACGCTGCGCGACGTCAACGCCTTCAACGAGGCGATCTACGGCCAGCTGAGCATGGAGCGCGAAGGGCACGCGCCCGACTATGTCATCACGCGCACACGCCTGCGAACACCGATGCACGACGGCGGCGTGGAGCCGCTCCTCGGCGCGCTTGGCGTGGCAACCGTGGCCGAGTGGCGCGCGCTCGCGGACGGACTCGTGGTCCTGCGTTCGACGGTGATGGACCCGTTTCTCGACGCACCACCGCCCGCGCCGGACCACGTGAGCGGCTTGCTCGCGGCGCTACGCTCGGCGTGCGAGGGCGCGCTGGCGGCCGTACGCGGCTGAGTTCGCGCGGAGAGAGACGACCCTCACCCGCACACTCCGCAACGCTGTTTTCTCCCGGTGTCCGGTCGCGCCTCAGTGGGCCGCCACCTTCACGCCCTGTTTCGGCGCGAAGACGGCGGGGTTGTCCAGCCCCGTGACCGCGATTATTCCGAGCGCTCCCTTGTTGAAGGCACGGAAAATCGAGTGGTCCACCATGATGAGGTTCCCCGGTACCTCCGCTCGGAACTCCACGATTGCCGAGCCGCCGGCCGGGACGAGCGTTGTCTGCACGTTCTGCTGCGAGACGCGGGTGCCGCCTTCGCCATACACGTTGTCGAACACCTCCCCGATGACGTGGAAGCTCGAGATCAGATTCGGGCCACCATTGCCGACGAAGAGACGGACGGTCTCTCCGACCTTGACCTGCAGCGCGTTGTCGCCCGTGAGCGCTCCCACAGCTCCATTGAAGACCACGTGCGTGGGCTGTTCCGCGGCCCCCTTCTCCATGTCGACCGTATGCGCCGTGCCGCTGGCGCCCGGCTTCGCGTAGAACTCGCTCTGCATGACATAGAACTCGCGGTCCACCTTCGGCAGCCCGCCCTTCGGCTCGACCAGGATCAGGCCGTACATCCCGTTGGCGATGTGCATCGGGACCGGCGACACAGCGCAGTGGTAGACATAGAGACCTGCGTTGAGCGCGCGGAAGCTGAACACCGACTCGGCGCCAGGGAGGGTGAGCGTCGCGACCGCGCCGCCCCCCGGGCCGGTGACCGCGTGCAGGTCGATGTTGTGAGGAACGGCGCTCTGCGAATGATTCCTGAGGTGGAACTCCACGAGGTCGCCCTCGCGGACGCGGATGAAATGACCGGGCACGTTGCCGCCGAACGTCCAGAAGGTGTAGTCCACGCCGTCGGCGAGCCGCATGACCTTCTCGCTGGTCTCCAGTTCGACCACGACCTTTGTCGCGCGGGTGCGCGTGATCGGCGCCGGCACACTCGGCGCGGCGGTCAGCACCGCCTTTTCCTCACCCCTGATCTCAGGCAGCGCGCGCGTCGGCACCGTTGGCCGCTCATCCACGGAAGCATCAGCGGCGACGCCGCAGCCGGTGAGCGCAAATGCGAGCAGCACTGCCGCGGCCAGTGCCGCGGACAGTGGCACTGGTCGGAGCGTTTTCGATTGGTGAGGTGTGTGCGACGCAGTCATTGTCGTATCCCTGGATTGAGCGGAAGGTCGAGCGGCGTCAGGTATGGAGACCTGCTCGGGGGACTTGTCCGGGAGAGCCGAGTCCTTCTACCCCGTGAAGCTTCGACTTTTTGAGGTTGCGGCGTGGTCGGGCGAACGCCGGATTCCTGTGGGGAGAATTCTGGCGGCGCGTGAGGGGATACCTTACGTGCGCTCAGCCTCCCGGTAACCTCGAAAGGAGAAGGTGCGCCACTGGTGCAAATGCGACGCGCTTGCCCCCGGTGTTTCTCGCGGTCACCGTGGCGTTCTCGACGGCGGTGGTGAGCGCGGTGGTGTTCAGGCAAACGCGGAAGG
>JANNOC010000728.1:0-1637 GCA_031398865.1 Gemmatimonadota bacterium
AGCTGCGGGAAAGATCGCCGATTTCATCGGCCGCGTCCGAAGCCGTGGTGAGGCGCGTCACCCGGCCGCGGGCATCGATTGCGGCCTCCGCCTCGTCGCTCAGGCGCCGGATGCGGTTGGAGATGCGCGTCGCGAACCAGAGCAGCACCGCCGCGACCAATGCGAAGACGACGAGCGTCGCCACCAGCAGCCGCTCGAGCGCCTGGCTGCGCAGCGACGCAATCCGATTGGTGGTTTCCTCGACCACCACCGCGCCATGGACCTGGTCGCCGACCCAGATCGGGTGCGCCGCCGACACCACCACGGCGCGCCCGTCGCGCGTGTTGCGCGTGCGCGTACCCGCGGCGCCTTGTAGCGCCCCGGCCACCTCGCGTCCCGCGGCAATTGCGTCCTCCGCAATCGCATCATCGAACTCCTCGGTTGGCGGCGCCAGCAACCAGCCGAGAGAGCGCTCGGCGAGACTGAGTGGCGCGGGATCAGGGCGCTTGAGGCTGCCCGCGAGCGCAAGCACGCGATAGTCGCGGCTCACCACCCAGATCCGCGAACTCGCCCGCTCCAGGCCTTTGAGGATCGCCGTGATCTCGGCGTCGGCATCGTTGTCGCGGGATGGTTCTTCATGCCCGATCACTCCACCCGTGAGGCGCTGAAGTTCCCGTTCCGCTTCGCTGCGCAATTCGGATTCGCCGCGCGCGCGGTACGCCAGCAGCTTCGGACGCTCATGCAGCGCGGTGGCCACGGCACGCGCCGTAGCCGCCAGTGCTTCTTCCTGTGCGGCGAGGAGAAAACGCTCCATTTCGCGCACGTAGCGCCAACCCGCCCACGGCAGCACCAGCAGCGCGAGCGCGACCAACACGAGCTTGGCGCGCAGCGGGAACCGGGTCACGGCGCGGCGAACGCGCTCAATGCGGCCGCCTACGCCTTCCAGCGGTAGCCGAGGCCGTAGGCGGTCTCGATCGCCTCGAAGGCCGGATCGGCGGCGAGGAATTTGGCGCGCACGCGTTTGACGTGGGAGGTGACGGTCGCGTCATCCACCACCAGCTCGGCGTCGCGCATCAGCTGGTCGCGGTTCTTGACGTGGCCCGGATGGCGCGCGAGCGAATGCACGATCCAGAACTCGGTCAGCGTGAGCTCGACCCGGCCGCTCTTCCAATGCGCACTGAAGCGCTTGAGATCCAGTTCCAGGTCACCACGCACGACGCGCTCCTCCACCGGCTTTGCCTCGGCGAGCGCATCCACGCGCCGGAACAGCGCCGCGATCCGCGCCATGAGATGTGGCAGGCTTACGCCCTTGGTAAGGTAGTCGTCGGCTCCAAGCCGCAAGCCCGAAACGACGTCGAAATCCGAGTCACGCGCGGTGAGAAAGACGATCGGCAGCTGCGGCGAGAGCGCGCGCAGATCGCGGCACAACGCGAAGCCGCCTTCCGATTCGTCGCCCAGACCGATATCGATGATCGCCAGGTCGGGCAATCGCTGTCGAAAAGCCTCCATCGCGTCGCGTCGGGCGGCATGGGCAGACACATCATAGCCATTGCGCTTGAGCGCCTCGGCATAGTTGGCGCGAATTGAAGCGTCATCTTCGACGATTGCGATGCGGCGGGCCATGCGATGAATATACCGGAACGCCCGCCATCATTATT
>JANNOC010000741.1:0-11199 GCA_031398865.1 Gemmatimonadota bacterium
TTCGAGACGTAGCTTCGGGTACCACACCTCGAGATCTTCGTACTCGGGTCCGACGAGAATGAGAACGGTGCCTTTGGACATGGAAGCTCCGATTGAACAGTGCGCGCAGCGGGTATCGCCGTTCCGCAAACTACCGCCGCGGCCTCGGCCCTCACAACGAACGACTCGTTACGGCCTGTAGATGATCGTGCCGTATACGCGCAATTTGTCGCGGAACGGCTCGTCCAGAGAATACGCAACACCACCAGACACTTCGAGACCCGGAATTCCGATAATCGGAACGCCGTTCGCGCCAGCGCCGCGCTCCAGTCCGACAACGCGGTGACGTGTGGTGAGCCGCTCACCCGCGCGCATGTCGGCATAGAATGGCTGCAGACCTTCCGCCAACAACGCGACCCGATAGCCGGCGAGCCGCCGGCCTGAGGCCACTCCGAAGGGCAGTGCCGGCGCCTCCCGGCGCTGCGATAGAACGCCCCGTTCCGTGAGCGGAGGGCGGAGCCCCCCGATGACGAACTGCTCGAACACCGGCGCGTCGCGACCGGCGTCACCGTACACTCCGCTCGCCGCGATGCCTAACGCGCCGTGTCCCGTCCGGAGCTCGAGCTCGACGACGCCACGCCGCCAGTCGTCTCCGGTGCGTCCCCCAGCGAGGTGGACGGACAGTGATTCGGAGGCATACCAGAGCGCTCGGCGCTGCCGCCGACTGACGTCCGTGTTGAGCATCGCCAACGAGCGCGTGACTGCCGCCGTGTCTGCGGGCTCCACCCGGCCGGACGACACGCCAACACGAAGGGATTGCTGACCGTTGCCCGCATCCTGCCAGAGCGTTGCTCCGGCGACGCCCGCTACGTAACGAACATCCAGCAGGGCAGAGGTGAGCGCACGGCCCCATTGTCTGCTCGGCGTGTGCTCCACCAGGAAGGCGGAACCATCCACGGACGGACGCGACCCACGCCAACTCGCGCCGAGCATCCCGCCCCGCCACGTGCCGCGAGTTCCGTAGTTCCCCTGCGCGAGCCAGGTCAGTCGGCCGACCTTGTCGGTGCTGGCCAGTGCCACCGTGCCAAACGCGCCTTCCGCGCCGGCACCCACGCCGGGTAGCACACGATACTCGCGCGGTCCGGCTCCGTACGCTCGGGAGTCGGAGAGCGAGGCGGAGCGAAAGCTGTCCGCTGTCACGCGGGGTATCGCCGCGACGGGCGCGAGCGCCGCATCGAGCGTGAGGGGACCTCCTGGCGGCGCGCTGCTGAGCGCGACGCGATTCACATCGAGTCCCTTGCCGTGCAGCGCAAGAAAGTACACGACCCGGTGCGTGCGGTCTGGCTCGGGTGCGAACGCGGCTCCCGCAACACGCGTGAGCGGTCTGGTCGCACCCGTGCGCCATGCGATCGTCTCCAGATTGGCGATGCCGCCGCGCTCCGAGACCAGCACCAGCGTGTCCGCGGACACGAACGCCGGTGCATAACGACTCGCCCCGTCGTCCGCTCCGACGAAGCGCAGTGCACCGCGCTCCGCGGCCTCCTCCAGCAGCGCCACGCGCCACCGTCCCGCCTCCTGCACGCCGACCGCGATACGGGCGCCGTCCGGCGAATATCGTGGGCGGTGGAACGTCCGGCTGGGTGCGCCGGCCGCGAGCACGGTGACGCGGCCATTGCGCAAGTTCACGCGCACCACGTCGCATCGCCCGAACAGGCAGCGGACACCGACCGCGCGATCACCCGCGGGATGCGGATCGGCGCCGCGGACGGCCGCACCGCGCGTGACGCGGCGCAGTGTGCCCCGCTGGTAGTGCCACAGGTACAGATCGGGGCGATAGGCACCGTCGCCGACCGGTTCCGTTCGGGACACCAGCACTTCCTGGCCGCCAGGCATGAAACGCGGCGCCTCGTGCGAGCGACCGCCTCGTTCGTGCAACACGGCGACGGGCTTTTTTGGGCGAGGCGCATACTCGATGGCGGGCACGTCCTGTGGGTCGCGACGCAACAGGCGCTCCCGCGCCTTCAGGACGCTGGAATCCTCCGGTTGGCTGTCCGTGCGCCAGATGACGAGACGCGACGGGAGATCCCGGGAGCGCAGCACCACCGCCAGATGCTTTCCGTCGGGCGAAAGCGCCGGCTCCCCGGTACCCCACGCGAGACGTTGCACGGTGTCGCCCACCTGCATCCCCGCCGCCGCGAGGGCGGCTTCAGCGTCCAGCGCGCGTCCCGTGAGTTCCGCGACGAAGCGCCCGTACAACTCGTCAGGCGCGCCGCCGTACACGCCGGTGAAGGCCTGTGCGAAGCTGCGCCGCTGGCGCGCGCTCATGCGACGCCACAGGTGCTCGAGGCTCGCCTCTCCCTTCCGTTGCACCAGCCACTCCAGATAGGCGGACCCAGCGAGATACGCCATCGAACCGCCGAGGTACGTGTTCCAGGCGTTCAGCTGAGTGTACGTCGGGAGACGGCCCTCCAACGCGAACTGCCGCAGCGCAGCTGCGCGGGCGACCCCATGCGGGCGACCGCTTCCCGTCAACTTGCCCTCCACATACGTCGCGTACCCTTCGATTACCCAGCGAGGCGATCGCCGGGCGAGTGGCCCGACGCGCACGGGCAGGATGCGCCACAGCAACCGCTCCCGGCGATTGCGCGACGGCCATGTGAGCTGCGCGATGTGCGCGTACTCGTGCACCGCGAGGATCTCGCCCCAGCCGCGTGTGTTGCCGATCTGCGACTGCGGCTCAGGGGGCACGGGCCACAGGTAGATCGCCGGCGCGCCCAGCATCGGCCAGGCGCTGCCGTTGGACACGTTGTACGGATCCTCGACGATGACGCTGATGCGTGCCGACGGCGCGCTGCCCACCAATCCCGACACCGCGACATGCACCGCTTCCAATCGCGACGCAACGTCCAGCGTCCATTCGCGCATCTCTCGCGGGTAATGCACAATGAAGTGCGCGCTCTCGAGCGTGCGCCATTCGAGGTGCGGGCGCGGAAGGCCGGCCTGCGCGCGCAGACGCCCGTCCGGCACCAGCAGCGCGCTCACGACGAGCGCGCAGGCAGGCAGGAGGCGGCTCATGTCGCGCTCACACCGTGGGCGATGCGATGAACGCGCCGCTGCGCTTCTGCTCCTGGTAGCCCATCGCGCGAAGCCGTGCAATGCGAATCGCCATCGGAGGGTGCGTCGCCAGACGATCGGAGAGCCAACTCTCGCTCTCGTTGATCCGGCGCCCGAGCGGATCCGCGATGCACAGGTGCGCGGATCCCTTCTTGATGGCGCTCGTCGGGGCGTGTGCTCCTTCGATTTTTTCCAGCGCGCTCGCGAGCGATCCGGGATTGCGAGTAAATTGGGCACTCATGGCGTCGGCCAGGTATTCGCGCTTCCGGCTGACCGCGAGTGCCAGCACACGCGTAATGAGGGGGGCCAGCAGCCAGCTGATGAACCACAGCGCGATCACAATGAGCACCAACGGATTGCCCGCGCCTTTCTTTCCCCCGCCTGACGAGCGACCGCCGCCACCGCCAAATCGTACACCGCCGCGCAGCACGCGGGCCAGACCGTCCGAGATGAGCGCGATGGCGCCGACGAGACCGGCCAGGAGCGTCATGAGTTGCACGTCGAGATTCTTGACGTGCCCCATTTCGTGCGCGATGACGGCCTGCAACTCGTCGCGCGAACACAGCCGCAGCAGACCGCGCGTCACGGCAATGTGCGCGTGCTGCTGGTCGTGCCCGGTCGCGAACGCGTTGGGATCGTCGTCAGGCACGATCCAGCAGCGCGGTTTCGGCACACCGGAGGCGATGGCCATCTCCTCCACCACGTTGGCGAGCTGCGCTTCTTCCGGAGAGGACGGCGTGGTGACTTCCTGCGCCCCGGCGGACCACAGCACCCGGTCAGCACCCGTGCGCCAAATCCAGGCGGCGATGCCCGCGGCGATCGCCATCATCAGGAGCCCGAACCACGGAACGACGTGGTGGTATTCCCGCGGTGGATTCCCGGCGGTCAGCTGATAGGCGATCCAGTCTCCGCCGAATCCCAGCCACGCGAAGAAGAGAATGAATCCCAGCACGAGCCAACGCGAGCGTCTGCGATTGGCCTCCTGCTGCGCGAAGAGGTTGACCGACGCGTCCTCTTCGCTCATGCGTAGGCTCTTAGGATCAGGCGCGGCGCGGCGGCGATCCCATCGAGAGATCCACCGCCGGCACCGCCCGCTCGGCGACGTCCGTGATCTCCCACAGCTCGACGACCGACGCGCCGGCAGCTCCGGCGATCAGGTTGATCGGGAACTGCTGCTGCTTCGTGTTGTACTGCGTGGCGGTGTCATTGTAGAGCTGTCGCGCGAAAGAAATCCTGTTCTCCGTCGAGGTCAGCTCTTCCTGCAATTGCGCGACGTTGCCGGTTGCCTTGAGATCGGGATACGCCTCCACGACGGCGAGCAATCGCGACAGCGCGCCCGTCAGTTGCGCCTCCACGGCGGCGGTCTGGGCGACGGTCGCGCCCTGCTTCTCCACGGCGATCGCCTGGTTGCGCGCCTGCACCACCGCCTCGAGCGTATCGCGCTCGAAGTTCATGGCGCCCTTCACGGTGTTGACCAGGTTCGGAATGAGATCGTGACGGCGCTTCAGCTGCACGTCGATCTGCTTCCAGGCGTTCGCGACCTGATTCTTCAGCGAGATCAGGCTGTTGTAGCCGCCGATGAACCAGAAGGCGAGTGCTGCGACAATAACGAGAAGGACAATAATGGTCATGCGCGGCTCCGGTGGGGGCGGGCGGGAACTATTCGCTCTGCGTCTTGTGCTTGCGGCGCAGTCCCACCTTGTCCATCAGCCACGTGCCGGGAATGATGAACAACGGCGTCAGAAAGATTCCCAGGAGCGTGTTGACCCAGATCAAGCCGATGTAGAAACCCATCAGGCCGAGGGACACCCAGAGCGTTCCAAACGGGCCGTGATTTTCCAAGGGACGCCTCGTGACCGTGTGAGTGCGGAAAGTTAGCGGAGGCAACGGGTGCCGGCCAGAGGCATACCGTGGCCGTACGCCATTATCTTTCCTGATCATGAGCAGCCGTTCCGGACGACGAGTCGAGGAGGCGGTTCGCGCGGCGATCGGTCAACAGCGCGTCCTGCTGGCCGTGTCCGGCGGGCTGGATTCTGTGGCGCTGCTGCACGCCGCGCTCGCGGCCGCGCCAGAGCGCGTCGCCGCCGTTGCGACCTTCGACCATCGCACCGGCGCCCGCGCGAGGGAAGCCGTGTCGCTGGTGGTGCGCTGCTGCGCGGCGCGCGGCGTGCGCTGCCTCACGGGCCGTGCGCCGAGGCAGCACGATACGGAAGCGGGGTGGCGCACCGAACGCTGGCGTTTTCTGCGGGAGTGCGCGGCCCTGGAGGGCGCTCGTGTCACGACAGCGCACCACCTTGACGATCACGTGGAAACGGTGTTCATGCGCGCGCTGCGCGACGCTGGCGCTCGCGGCCTCGCCGGATTGGACGTGGATGGCGCGATCCTCAGGCCGTTCCTTGCGCTTCGGCGTACGCTGCTCGCGGCGTACGCGGCGGAGCAGCGGCTCACATGGGTGGAGGATCCGACGAACACGAATATGCGACATCTGCGCAATCGCGTGCGTCATCAGTTGCTGCCGGCATGTGTGCGCGCGCGCCCGCGCTTTCGCGACGAGCTCCTCGGCGTCGCGCGACACGCGGCGGCGTGGCGACGCGACGTGGAAGCGGTGGCGGCGCGGGTCGCCATGCATACCGCCGGCGACGGCGTGCACGTTGCGATGCCTTCTCGCCACGGGTATGATGCAGCAGCGCTTGCGGTGCTCTGGCCGGCCGTGGCCGCACGCGCAGGGGTGGTGCTGGATCGGAGGGGAACTCGCCGCCTCGCGGAGTTTACAACCGCGGGACAGGGCAGCGGGCGAACAGGGGCGAGAGTGCAGCTCTCTGGGGGTGTGGAGGTGGTGCGGCGTCGGGACGGCGTGTTGCTGCGCCAACTGCCTGCGACAGCGCCTCAGGTGCTCGTTCCACTGCATGACGGGGCGCGATTCGCGCAGTGGCGCTTTCGTCGCGCGGACGGGGCGAGCGGGGATGCCTGGTGCGCCGAACTGCCGGGTGATGGCGAGGTCACGATCCGTGCTTGGCGGGCCGGGGATCGCATGCGAACGCGGGGAGAGACGGGCACGCGGCGTGTCACGCGATTCTTCGGTGACGCAGGCATTCCTGGTCCGGAGCGGGTCGGATGGCCGGTCGTGCTCGTCGGAGACGAAGTGGTATGGATTCCCGGAGTGCGCCGCAGCGACGCGGCATCCGTCCGGTCCGGACGACCGACGCAGCGGTACGTGTGTGAACGCAACGACGGCTGATCCTCGCCTGGAAGGCCGGGCGCTGAAGCGGATTGCGTTCGACGAGCAAACCATCGCTCGCCGGGTGCAGGCACTCGGTGTTGCGATTACGGAGGCATATCCCGACGGGGAGCTACTGGTGCTGGGCCTGCTGAAGGGGAGCTTCATTTTCCTCAGCGATCTCGTGCGCCACATCCGCCGTCCACTGCACGTGGATTTTCTGGTTGCGTCGAGTTACGGTGATGCGACCGAGTCGAGTGGGACGGTGCGCCTCATTTACGATCCGGAAACGCTCCTCGAGGGGAAGCACATTCTCCTGGTGGAAGACATTGTGGATTCCGGCCGGACGCTCAATCGCCTCGTGGGATTGCTGGCGGAGCGTCAGCCGCGGTCGCTGGAGATTTGCGCGTTGCTGCACAAGCAGATTGCGGAGGAGCTGCGGCATCCGACGCGCTTTGTGGGATTCGACGCACCAAACGAGTTTCTCGTCGGTTACGGGCTGGATCACGCAGAGAGCTTCAGGCATCTGCCGTACATTGCGAGCTTGCAGTAATGGCCATCATTCCGCCGTCGCCGCCCGGTAGCGGCAAGGACAACAAATTCAACTGGGGGCGTTTCTCCAAGACGCTCTCGTTCTGGATTCTCGTCATTCTGATTCCCGTCGCCTTCATTCAGCTGGCGAGCGGGCGGTCCGAGCAGACGCAGAAACTCACCTATTCCCGCTACGTGGACGAGGTGGCGCGCGGCAACGTCGCGAGCGTCACGATTCACGGTGGCATGATCGTGAATGGCGAGTTCCGGCAGAAGGTGGCCGTAGAAGGACGCGAGGTGAAGAAGTTCAACGTCCGACTGCCCGTGGCGAACTCGGATGAGGAAGTGAAACGCCTCTCGTCGCAAAACGTCACGATTGAGGCGCGCGAATCGCCGCAGGGAATCGGCACGTATCTGATCACCTTCCTGCCGTATCTCTTCATCATCGGCCTCTGGATCTTTCTGTTCAAGCAGATGCAGGCCGGTGGCGCGAAGGCGTTTTCCTTCGGCAAGTCCAAGGCGAAGATGCTGACGGGCGACACGCCGAAGGTCACCTTCGCTGATGTCGCGGGCGCGGACGAGGCAAAAGTCGAACTGCAGGAAATCATCGAGTTCCTGAAGGACCCGCAGAAGTTCACGAAGCTCGGCGGCCGCCTGCCCAAGGGCGCCCTGCTGATCGGCCCGCCAGGGACAGGCAAGACCTTGCTCGCACGCGCCGTCGCGGGTGAAGCGGCGCGTCCCTTCTTCTCCATGTCGGGCTCCGATTTTGTCGAGATGTTCGTCGGCGTCGGCGCGAGCCGCGTGCGCGATCTCTTCGAGCAGGGGAAGGCGCATGCGCCGTGCATCATCTTCATCGACGAAATAGACGCCGTCGGCCGGCATCGCGGGGCGGGTCTGGGCGGCGGTCACGACGAGCGCGAGCAGACGCTCAATCAGTTGCTCGTCGAGATGGATGGCTTCGAGTCCAACGATGGTGTCATCCTCATCGCCGCGACCAACCGGCCTGACGTGCTCGATCCCGCACTGCTGCGCCCGGGCCGCTTCGACCGACAGATCGTCGTGGATTTGCCGGATCTGCGCGGGCGGGAGGGCATTCTAAAGGTGCACCTGCGCAACAAGCCGATCGCCGACGACGTGAACGTCACGACGCTGGCGCGCGGAACGCCCGGCATGGCGGGCGCCGATCTCGCCAACATGGTGAACGAGGGCGCGCTGCTCGCGGCGCGTAACAACCATGACAAGATCTACATGGCGGATTTCGAGGAAGCGAAAGACAAGGTGCAGCTGGGCGCCGAGCGCAAGTCGATGGTGATGAAGGAGGACGAACGGCGCAACACGGCGTACCACGAGGGCGGCCATGCGGTGTGCGCGCTCAAGGTTCCGGGCAACGATCCACTGCACAAGGTGACGATCGTGCCGCGCGGCCGTGCGTTAGGCATCGCCTTCACGCTTCCCGAGGACGACCGCGTGTCGGTGACGCGCGAACAGCTCCAGGCCAATCTCGTGATGACATACGGCGGCCGCGTGGCCGAAGAGCTGATCTTCGGCCATGACCGCGTCACGACGGGGGCGTCCAGCGACATTCAGAAGGGGACGCTGATCGCGCGGCGGTACGTGTCGCAGTGGGGATTGTCGGATGCGGTGGGTCCGATTCTCGTCGGCGACAACGAGCAGGAGCTCTTTCTCGGCCGCAAGATCCAGCATCGGCGCGAGGTCTCGGAGAAGACCGCGCAGCTCGTGGACGCCGAGGTGTCCAAGCTCATCACGAATGCGTACGCGCGCGCGCGGCAGACGCTGACCGAACACAAGGATCTGCTGCATGCGATCGCGGCCGCGCTGCTCGAGCGCGAGACGCTGGTGCGCGAGGAACTGCTCGCGCTCGCACGGGGTGAAAAGCTGCTGCCGCGGCGCATCGAGGCTGGTCCGACGTCAGCCACACCGGCCGCGCCGCCCGCGCTGCCCTCGGCGAACCCTCAGCCGAATCCCCCGCTGCTCGGGGGACCGGAGGTAGCACCCGCATGAGCCTCGCGCCACCTGCCGCGCCTCCGATGCGCGCGCCACGGTGGCGGATCGGCGGCGGTCGCGTGATGACGATTGACCGCCCGATCGTGGTGGGCATCGTGAACGTGACCCCCGACAGCTTCAGCGACGGGGGTCGTTTTTTTCGCCCCGCGGACGCGCTCGCGCACGCGGCGACGCTGCTCGAGGACGGCGCGGACGTGCTGGATGTCGGCGGCGAGTCCACGCGGCCGCAGGGAGCGGCCGAGGTCAGTGAGGAGGAGGAACGGCGGCGCGTCATCCCGGTAGTGCGCGAGTTGGGACGCCGCTTTCCGGACGCGATCCTGTCCGTTGATACGGTGAAGGCGGCGGTGGCGGAGGCGGCGCTGGACGAAGGCGTGCACATCGTGAACGACGTGTCGGGGATGCGCCTGGATGCGCGCATGGCCGCGACGCTGGCGCGCGGCGATGCGGGCGTCGTCCTCATGCATTCGCGTGGACCCGTGAGCGAGATGGGCACGACGCGCCACGCGACCTACGGGCCCGACGTTGCCAGCGAGATTCTTGCGGAGCTGCTCGGGGCTGTGGATGCGGCGCGGGCGGCCGACATCGCGGATGACCGCATCGTGGTGGATCCGGGCATCGGATTCGCCAAACGTACCGAGCACTCCCTGGCGATGCTCGCCGCGTTGCCGCGCCTTGCGGCATGGCAGTATCCCGTACTCGTCGGCGTGTCACGCAAGCGGTTCGTCGGCGAGCTGACCGGGGAGCAGGAGCCCGCCGCACGAGTGGCAGGCACGACCGGGGCCAACGTTGCGGCGCTCCTGCTCGGCGCACGCCTCTTCCGTGTGCACGACGTCAAGGCGGCGCGGCAGGCGCTCGATGTGGCCTGGGCGATCCTGCACGGCGCGGCCACACAGCGGGGTGCGGTCGAGGACGACGCGTGATGTTCGAACAACTGGAGCATTTCCGACCCGGATGGCGTGATCTGCTGCAGATCGCGATCGTCGCGTACGCCTTCTACCGCGTGCTGCTGCTGATTCACGGAACGCGCGCGGTCCAGATGCTGATCGGGGTGGGGATTATCGTCGTCGCGTTCGTCATCGCGTGGTTCGCGAAGCTCACGATGATCACGTATCTGCTCGGCCTCATCTTCACGTATGGCGCATTCGCGGCGCTCATCGTGTTCCAACCCGAATTGCGGGCGGCGCTGGCTCAGCTCGGGAAGTCGCGCGTGACGCGCTTCTTCCATCGATTGCAGGAGAGCGAGGTCGCCGACGAGATCGCGGAAGCCGTGGAGCGGTTGAGCCGGTCCGGCATCGGCGCGATCATCGCGCTCGAGCGCGATCGGACGCTCGGCGATTTCATCGAGTCCGGATCGGAGATGCACGCCAAGGTGTCCGCCGACCTGCTGCAAACGATCTTCACACCGTATTCACCGCTGCACGACGGCGCGGTGATCATTCGCGATGACATCATCGTCGGGGCCGGGTGCATCCTGCCGCTCAGCCAGGCGGCGATCGGCGATCGTTCCATCGGGACGCGGCATCGCGCGGCGCTCGGTTTGAGCGAAGAGACCGACGCACTCGTCATCGTGGTGTCCGAGGAAACCTCCACCATTTCCGTCGCGACGATGGGACGGCTCATGCGAAAGCTCAGCCCCGGCCAACTGCGCGACATCGTGGCCGGCCGGGTGCCGCGCTCCACAGCGGATTACCCGATCATCGAGGTGTCCGCATAGCGGGCGCGCGCACCCCGCTGCTCGCGGGGGCGCTGCTGGCCCTGGTGTATGGGGCCACCGCGGCACCCGGGGTCACGTTCTGGGACGCCGGGGAATTTCTGGCCGCGGTAGAAACGTTAGGCATTCCCCATCCCCCGGGGACGCCGCTCTACATCCTGCTTGCGCGCGTCTGGCGTTCGCTGTTTTTCTGGGTCCCCACTGCCGCGGCGGTGAATCTGCTGTCCGCAGCCTGCACTGCGGTCGCGGGCGGCATCACCGCGTCGCTCGTGCTGCGCTGGACACGGTCGCATGCGGCCGCGATCGCCGCCGCGCTGGTCGCGGGCACCATGTCATCCGTCTGGTCGAGCGCCACCGAGGCGGAGGTGTACGCGCCGTCGCTGCTGCTCGCGTGGCTGCTCCTTGCCGTCGCGGAACGTGCCAGCAGGCGCGAGGGCGGGGACGTGCGCTGGCTCGCGCTTGCGGCGTATCTCACCGGGCTCGCCGTGCCTCTGCACCTGACCGCGCTGGTCGCGCTTCCGGCCGCCGTGTACTTCGTCGCGCACGGTCCGCCGGGGCGTGACGGGGCAGGCTCCACGTTGTCCGCGGGGCGAGGCAACGGCCGCCCGAGCGACGCCGTCGC
>JANNOC010000763.1:0-7982 GCA_031398865.1 Gemmatimonadota bacterium
AGGAAGGAGGCGACCACCACGCCCCCTATCACGCGGCCGAGTAACCAGGTCTGGAACGCCACCAGGGCGGGAACGCCGCGCAGCTGGTCGCCCAGCGTCAGAACCGTCACGCTCACGGTCGTGCTCACCAGCGCTCCGGTGACGCATGCGAGGATGAGTATGCCAACATCGCGGAAGCGATCGAGCTCGAGCCGGAAGCTGCGGAAGCGGTCGAGCTCGAGCCGGAACCTGCGGAAGCGCATGACGATTCCACACGTGATCAGCGCCCCGGCGGTGCTGCCGACGGCAAGCCCCAGTGCAACGGGCACAGGCGCACCGCTCGTCGCATGCACGAGTAGTGACCCGATCGCGACGGCAGGCCAGTGCCGTATGCCATACACGAGGAGGATAGCCAGCGCCACGCCGGTCGCCGGCCAGACCACGGAAATGTTCGGATGCAGAAACGCGTACGCGAGCCCGAGCTTCGCCGCGAGAAAATAGGCGGCGGCAAAGACCGCGACGCGGGCCGGATACGGCAGCGTCCGGATCACGCTCCTCGCGCTCCCGTCGGCGTCTCGAACGAATGAATGCTCACGCTTCCTGCAGCATTTCGCCCTTGGCGGATTCCTCGATCACGCGATGCGCGGCGTCGGGCGGCATCTGCTCGTATCCCTTGAAATGATGCCTGAAATTGCCGCGCCCGTGCGTGAGCGAATAAAGATCAGTGGCGTACAGGTGCAGTTCCGCTCGCGGCACAACCGCCCGGACACGCGTCCCTTCCTGCGCGTCGATCGTCTCGGTGCAGAGAATGTGCCCGCGCCGCGAGGACAGATCGCCCATCACGTCGCCGAGATACGCGTCCGGCGTCGTGATCTCGAGCTCGTCCAATGGTTCGAGCAACACGGGGCGGCATTTCTGCGCGACCGTCTTGAACGCCAGGATTCCGGCCATCTTGAAGGACATTTCGTTGGAGTCCACCGAGTGATACGAGCCGTCGAACAACTCCGCCACGAAATCCATCATCGGGTAGCCGGCGAGCACGCCACGCACCGCGGCCTCCTGGATACCGCGGTCCACCGCCGGGATGAACTTGCTGGGGATGGAGCCGCCCACGATCTCGTTCTCGAAGACGTAGCCGCCGCCGCGCGCGTTCGGCCGGAAGCGCACCCAACAATCGCCGAACTGCCCGCGGCCGCCGCTCTGCTTCTTGTGCCGCCCCTGCCCTTCGCCGCGTGCGGTGATGGTCTCACGGTACGGAATCTTCGGCTTCGCGAGCTCAGCCTGCACGCTGTACTTCCGCTTGAGCCGCGACATGATGACGTCCAGGTGTCGCTCACCCAACCCCGAGCACACCGTCTCATGGGTGTCCGCGTCGTAATGCGTCTCGAAAGTGGGGTCCTCGTCGTGCAGCCGGTGCAGCCCCTGCTGCAACTTCTCCTCGTCAGAACGCGCCGCGGCGTGCACTGAGAACGTCACGATCGGCGGCGGGAACTCGATCTGCGGGAGACGCACGGGATGTGCGCGCGTGGACAGCGTATCGTTGGTGTGCGTGTTCTTGAGCTTCGCGACACAGCCGATGTCCCCCGCGTGCAGTCGCGGCGATTCCAGCCGCTCCCGCCCCTGAGGAATCGCCAGGTGCCCCATCTTCTCGACGCCGTCGCGTGTCGCGTTGAACACATCCTCGCCGGTGCTCACCATCCCGGAGAACACGCGGAAATACGAGACGTCGCCGACGTGGGGCTCGCTCTGGGTCTTGAAGACGAGCGCGGCGAAGGGGGCGTCGTCCTTGGCGTGAATCTCCACCGTGCGATCCCCTTCCGCGCCGGTAAACGCATGCAGCTCCTCCATGTCGTAGGCGGACGGCAACAGCTCGACGATCTTGGTGAGCACGGTGCGCGCGCCGTACGTCAGTTCCGCCGAGCAACAGAAGAGCGGGAACAGCTCACCGCGCTTCATCGCTTCCTTGAGCGCGCCGATCGCCTCGTCGGTGAGGATTTCCTGGCCCTCGAGGTAGTGCTCCAGCATCGAATCGTCGGTCGCCGCGATCGTCTCGATCATCTCGGCGTGGTATTTCTCGAAGCGCTCTCGCTCGTCATCGGGAATCTCGCCCTCCTCATACTCGCCGTTTTTCGTCCCCTTCTTGAAGAGCTGGGCTTTCCTGGCGATGAGACTGAGGACACCGCGAAAGCTGGATCCCTCTCCAATCGGGATCTCCAACGGAACCACCTTGGTGGTAAGTTTCGCCTTGATATCCTCGTACACGCGATCGAAGTCCGCATGCTCCTTGTCCATCAGCGTGACGACGAAGAGCACCGGATCGCGTCGGCGGATCGCCTCGCGGAACATCTTCTCGGTGCCCACCTCGACGCCGGAGGTCGCGCTCACCGCCACGAGCGCGCCATCCGCCGCGGCCAATCCGGCGATCGCGTCGCCCTGAAAGTCCAGATAGCCCGGCGTGTCGATCAGATTGACCTTGGCATCCATCCACTCCGAGTGCGCACACCCCAGGCTGATGGAGAAGTGGCGCTCCGTTTCCTCCGGGGAAAAGTCGGTGAGCGCCGTGCCATCTCTCACCGAGCCGTGTCGCCGGCTGGCCCCCGATACGAAGGCGAGCGCATCGACCAGTGTGGTCTTACCGCTCGCCCCGTGCCCGACGACAGCGACGTTACGGATGTCCGCGCTGCGATACTCCCGCATGGATGACGTTCCTCCTTTCGACAGCGGTGCAACCGTCGAAGGTGTGTGTGAATGGTGCGCGCGGCCGACGCGTCACGTCAGGCGCCCGATTCGAGGCGCATCCCGCAGAAAGGCGCGCAGCTCGTCGTCGGCGCTGTCCGCCAGCCCGAACTGCGTGTCCACGGCGATCGCGCGCACGCTCTGGCGCGAGTCGCTGATGCAGGCGAACACGATGGCCGTGGACGTCCCCCGCGTGTGCGAGGCGCTCCAGAGCCGGCCGGCATCGTCACTGAAGACGCGCTCGCCGCCAGACCGGCGTCGGGGATTCTTGCGGATGGACGGATGTGGCATGGGGGGCGCGAACGACCTCGGCTCCCTAGAGCGTGCGTCGGGAAAGCCGGGGAGTCAAGAGGGGTCGGCGGATAGTGCTGTGGGGGGATGGGGAGGAGCGAGTTGTTAGTCATCAGTTATTGGTTGTCCGGTGTCGGTGTCGAACCGATGACTGATACCGATGACTGATAACTGACACCTCGCCTTTCCCCCTTCAAAACGACGGCGGCCCGGCGACAAGTAGCCGGGCCGCTCCCTACTCTGACAAAACAGGAATCGATCAGTCTCCCTCGACGTCGAAGGTCAGTCCTTCCGCTTCCCGAACGAGATCCAGCAACTCCTCACCACCGGACGCGGCGGGCGCTGTCACGAAGGCCGTGCCGAGCGAGAAGTTGATCGCGCGACGTTGTCCCTCGGGCCAGTCGGGCATGGACAGCCCGGCGATCAGCTGGCGGATTCCCTGTCCGCACTCCAGCAGGATCTGCCGCGACGTCTCGAACAGCACGTCCAATGGAATGTCCAGATCGCGCGTCACAAGCTGGCCCGTGCCCTGATCACGCCACGCCGCGTCACCCACCGCTCCCCGCTCCGGCCACACGCCAAGGTGGCGGATCGTGTCCGAACGCTCGTCACCCGTGCGGCGACACTCCACCGTCGCGGCGAGCGCCAACGCAAGCGACTCCGCATTCGGGACGCCATACAGCGTCACGACATCGCGCGACGGCCGCTGAGAGTTCAGCGGCGACGGCACGGAGTTCACATGCGCCAGCACTGGCGAATGTTCGGGGTTCTCCTCGAGCATTACGAGGACGTCCATAACCCCTCCAGAAGAAAAGTACATCCAACCTCCCTCGTGGACGCGCGCAACCGCGTCTCGTACGCGTGTACGTACGCCCAGTCCGAGTGGATGTTCCGCGTCCGCGGAGGTGTGACTGTACGGTTACCTGACCCGCAGTCACGCGCACGGTGCGTCGGTCCCCTCTCTCGTGCGCGGTGAAAAGGCAATTCGCATACCGGGCAGCTTTCCCCGTTGCCCGCGGGCTTGTCGATTCATTTCTGTGGCCTCGCCGCTGTACTCTCGTTGCCGGAACGCAACATCGCGCCCACTCGCAGGGCGAAAGTCCATCGCTCTCGCACTCTGCGACATGCCGGACATCTGCCCTTGCCGCCACACACGCTGACCGTAGTTTGCTTCTGTGCCGACCATCGCCGCGCCCAGCATTCCCACCCCCCTGCCCACGGTCCTCGTGGTCGAGGATCGCCGCGAAGTGCTCGAGGTGGTCGTGCGCATGCTGTCGGCGAACGGCTTCATCGTGCACACCGCCACGGACGGCGAGGGGGGACTCAACGCCGCGCTCGACCTCTCGCCGGACATCCTGATCCTCGACATCGGACTTCCGAAACAGAACGGCCTGCAGGTGGCGCGCGAGCTCAGGGCGCGCGGATTCGCGGCGCCTGTCCTGATCCTCACCGCGTGGGACAGCATCTCCGACAAGGTGTCCGGCTTCGATGCCGGCGCGGACGACTATCTCCCCAAACCGTTCGATTGCGACGAGCTGCTGGCCCGAGTACGGGCGCTCCTGCGTCGGGCGACCATGCGCGCCGATGTCTCGCTCCTGCGCGTGGGCAATCTCACCATCGATCCGATCGCGCGAGCCGTTACGCGCGGCGAGCGCTCCATTCCGCTGACGCAGAAGGAGTACGCTCTCCTGGAATACCTCGCGCGCAACGCCGGCCGTCAACTCGCGCGCGAGACCATCTTCGAACAGGTCTGGAAACAGCCCTTCGATCCGGCGAGCAACATCGTCGACGTGTACGTGAACTACCTGCGCAGGAAGCTGGACGGAGACGATCCGTCAGAGCCGACGCTGCTGCACACCGTGCGCGGGGTCGGCTATATGCTGAGGGGCTGAGGCCCTCGGGAAAAAGAGACGACGGGCCACGCCCCCCCCGGAGCGCGCCCGTCGCCACCACCGGCAATGGTCCGCCGGCTAGTCTCAGCTAGTGTCCCCTGTCGTCGTCCGCGTCAGCGGAGCCAGAGAACCCCAGAGACACCTGATAGCCGCTGAAGTGCTTGATGCGGCGGTACACCATCCCGAGTCTCTGGGAATACCGCGTCGTGAGCGTGGGATCGGTGAGTGACTCGTCAATGGCGGGCGCGCCAGGGGATGGCGCCCAGAGAATCTGCGCCGATTCATTCACCACACCACTCGACTTCATGAAGATCCACACCCAGCGGTCGGACTTGCCGCTGGGGACGAAGCGCAGCGATGGCGTAAAGTACAACTGCTCGTGCCCTCCGATGTTCACGATCTTCGCTTCAATATCGATCGGGTCGCGCAATGGCGTGCACGGCTTGTCCCACTCTGTCGCGCCGTAGGACGACGTGCGCGGATCACAGATGACGTTGCCCGGAATGTGCACCGCGTGGGGGCCCAACTCGAAGACACCTCCACTCCGAGTCACTGTGATGCGCGCGGATTGCCGGTCTTCCGCAAGAAAATTGACGATGATCTTCCCGGCTGCCTCACCCTGAACGTCCGGCCGCGGCGCCGTCGGCTGGTCGGCGCATGCCGCCAGGACGGCCACAAGGGCCAGAATCGAGGAGTGTCGTAAATTGAGACAGCGCATTCTGGACCAGGCCTGGATGAGTTGGAGAGCGTGCCGCGTCAGCCGCCTCCAAAGCAGGGTTTGTACCGCCATCCAGGGGCTCAAGTGTTCCGATTACAAAACTCTAACCCGGAACAAGTTAGCCATTACCTCCCGCTGACCATGAACCCAGCCGCTCAGGCCACTCCAGACAAAAAGTCCGGTCGATGTGTCCTCATGTCCGCGCGAGCAGCGCTTCGTACCGGCGCGTCATCTCCCCATATCCTAGTCCTTTCACGCGTTCGGCGTATCGCGTGACGCATTCGCGCGCGAAGGCGGCGTCGAACTCCTGCAAGAGCTCCGCGCATTCCACCGTCAGCCACGCCGCGCTATAGAAATCGCTCGACTCCGCCAGATCCCGCGCGCGCGAAAACCCTTGCGCGGCGTCCGCGGCACGGCCGTCGCGCACAGCCATGCGCACGCGAAACACTTCCATCAACTCGCGTCCCTGGAACCAGTCCGTGCGACTCTTCATGCGCTCTTCCGCCGCGATGTAGGCCTCACCCGCCAAATCGAACTTCCCCTGCATCAGCATCGCGAGCCCCGCGCCCGCCATCGCCCCGATCTCGATGTCATGCTGGCCAATACGCTGCGCGAGCGATGACGCGACCTGGTACAACTCCGCCGCGCTTTCCTGCGCGCCCCGTTCGCGATCCAGATACGCGAGGTTGTACAGGGCGTACAGCTGCCGCTCGCTGTTCTTCACCGCCGCGAACAGCGCCAATGCCTCCCCGAACAGGTCGCGCGCGCGATCGTACTCCCCGAGCTTGAGATACACGACCCCGAGATTCAGCGCGAAGACGCCCCACAGATCCGGCGCGCCCGCCGAGCGGCCGAGTGCGATCGCGGTGGTCAGCTCCTTCTGCGCCGGCTCCCATTCCGCGCGGCGCGTGTACACGATGCCCAGGTTGTTGTGGCACTTCGCCTGGCCTCGCGGATCGCCGGCCGTCTCGTAGATCGCCAGCGCGCGCTGGTAGATCTCCGTCGCCTGCGCGGGATGATCGTGCTCGATCGTGATCCCCAGCCGCGTGAGCGCCTCGGCCAGTAGCTGCGGGTCCCCGAGCCCCTCGGCCATTTGTTCGCACTCCCACGCAATCCGCTCAGCGGTCTCGCGCTCGCCCAGCCGGCCATATGCCTGGGAGATCATCATCAGGAGCGCGACGCGCTCGCTGATGACGCCTAACGCGTTGGCTTCCACTTCCAGCGCCAGGCAGGCTTCGAGCGTCTTCCGCGCCGGCTGCCCCAGCATCCCGCGGAGGCGTTCGCGCATCCGGCGCAGCGTCAACGCCGTGCGGGCGTCGCCCTGCCCGGAATACCACTCGATCGCGAGGTGACACAGCTCCTCGGAGTCGTCGTAGCGGCCGACCGCCTCCGCGACGTCCGCGAGCCGCGCGCGCACAGCCGCCAGCTCCGCGGGACCCGCGGCATTGCGCTCGGCGATGCCGAGAAAATCCGTGCACTCCTCGTGCGCGTACAGCTTCTTCGCGGCGTCCGCCGCGGCGAGCGCATACCGATACGCGTTCTCCGCGTCACCGCCGCGATCGAAGTGTGTCGCGATCTCGGCGGCCGCATGCGGCGAGCGACGCTCCAGAGCCTTGGCCACGCGCTCGTGAATTTTCTTCAGCCGTCGCGTGTTGGCTGCGTCGCGCAGCACCTCAGCGAGCAGAAGGTGCGTGAACGCATAACGATCCCCGCCGCGCTTGCGCGCCGGTTCGAGGACCCCCGCCTTCACGCCCTCGTCAATCGCGTCCAGTAACTCCTCCTCCGTTCCGGCACCCGCCTCGAGCGCGAGATCCACATCGAACTCCCGGCCGATCACCGCCGCGGTGATGAGCACCGTATTGGCGCGCTCGCTCAGACGCGCCAGGCGCCGCGAAATGAGATCCGTGACCGCCACCGGCAGGCGCAACTCCGACACCGGCTTCCATTCCCAGCGGTCGCCGGTGTGCCACACCGCGCCTTCGTCCACCAGCGTGCGCAGCACCTGCACCACGAACAGCGGATTGCCCTCCGTGTGCCGATACAGGAACGCGAGGAACTCGCGTCCCACGTTCTGACGATGGAACGCTGCCTCGATCCACTGCTTGAGCTCGTCCCGCGTCAGCCGTGAGAGCGTGATCTCCTCGAAGCTCTCGTGACGCGACAGCCGGCGGCGGCGCTCGAGCGTCTCGCCGTGCGTGTCTTCCGCCCGGATCGTCAGGCAGATCAGCAGACGCTCGGCCTCGAGTTGCGGCACCAGATACTCGAGCGTGTCCCACGACGCCGAGTCAGCCCACTGCATGTCGTCCAGCACGACGACGAGCGGACGGGCGCGCGAGGCATGCCGGATGTACTCGCCTATCTCGTCC
>JANNOC010000772.1:0-6552 GCA_031398865.1 Gemmatimonadota bacterium
AGATGGGAGCGACGCACAACGGCGCCATCTCGACGGAAGCGCTGCCCGCGGCGGCGCTCTTTATCTTCGGCCATTTCCTCCTCAGTCGCGCGCTGCTGTACTTCTCGCTGCTCTTCCGCGACAAGCTGCTCCCGGAGGAGAAGTCGCTGATTCTCCGCTACGAGGTGATCGGATTCGGCGCCGGCACGATCGCCGTCGCGGTGTCGCTGCTCACGATCGCCAACGTGGGATGGATCGGCTGGCTCGTCGTCGGCCTCGTGATGGCGTTCGCAGGGCTGCTGCTCAAGCGCATTCTCGAGGAATCCATCGCCGCTGAAGAGCTGAACAAGATTCACGCGATGGAGCAGGTGGTGTCGTCGGACGTCAGCCTGGCCGAGGGATTTCTTCGCATTGAGCGGCTGGCGCACCGGCTGGTGGACTGGAACGATCTGCGCATCTGGCGCTTGCAGCAGCCGGGCGGATTGCGCCTGGTCTACAAGAGTGGAGAGGGGCTGCTCGCCGTTCCTGAGGAACCGGGCGCGGACGGGGCGCGTCTGCGACGGCTTGCGCTCGATGGGCCCGATCCGGTCATCGTCACGGATTCCTTGAAGGATGCGCGCGTCGAGCGGCCGCGGCCTGGGGCGCGCAGCATCGTGGTGATTCCGCTGCGCTTCGGCGACCGCAACGTGGGGCTCATGGAGATGGAGCACCACAAGCGCAACACCTACTCATCCAAGGAAGCGACGCTCATTCGCCGTTTCGCCAATCAGCTCGCGACGTCTCTGCACATCCATGACTTGCGCCAGCCGTTGCTCGACGCGGTGACGCGAGTGGGCAGCCAGCTCGACACGCTCAACCAGTCCGCCCGTGCGCTGCGTGCCGGCGGTGAGCTCGTCGCGCGCAACATCGCGGACATCACGCGGGGTATTCACGAGGAGAGCGAGCAGGTGGGACGCAGCCTCGAGATGACGAAGTCGCTGCACGACGCGACCGCCGGCGTCGTCCGCGACGGCAGCGATGCGGCCGCGACCAGCCGGCACGCCACCGAAGTCGCCAGCGAGCACCGCCAGACCATCGCCACCGCGCTGGAGCGACTCGTCAGCGCCAAGGGATTCGTCGGCGAGAGCTCGACCCAGATCGAAGGGCTCGGGCAGACGACGCGCCGCATTACCGACTTCATCAGTGTCATTCGCGAACTCGCCGATCAGACCAATCTGTTGTCGCTCAATGCGGCGATCGAAGCGGCGCGTGCCGGCGAGCAGGGAAAGGGCTTCGCCGTCGTGGCCGATGAGGTGCGCAAGCTCGCCGAACAGAGCGCGCGCGCATCGGACGAGGCAGGCGATATCGTGATGAGCTTCGACGAGCAGATGCGTCGCATCGCTTTGCAGATGGAGCGCGGCCAGAACATGGTGAGCGATGTCGAGGGACTGTCGTCCTCCGCGCTCACCGCGCTGGACTCCATCGTGTCGTCAACCGCCTCGAGCTTCACTCACGCGCAACGCATCGCCAACATCTCCCGCGACCAGGAAGCGGAGTTCGCCCGCCTGCGCGAGCGCGTCGGCCGCATCTCCGACATCTCCCATCGCAATCAATTGGGCGCGGAGAACGTCTCCGCGTCCGCGAAGGAGCAGGCATCGGCCTTGCGCGAGCTGGAGGGCGCGACGCACGAGCTGCGCAACGTCGCCGGGCATTTGAGCGACATCACGCGCCGCATCACCAGCGTCTGACATCCGCGCAGTCCGAAATTGACAGCCGCGCCGCACGTCCCGTACGTTCTCGCCGTGCCCACCGCTGACGCCATCACCCTGCAGGGGATGCGCTTTCACACGCGCATCGGGATCCTGCCGCACGAGGGCGACCTGCCGCAACCGCTCGAGGTGGACCTCACGGTCTGGCTCGCGGGCGCGCCCGCGCCGCGCGGCGCGACCCTGGACTATCGCGAGCTGTACGCGATGGTGTCGGACGTCGTGAGCGGCCGACTCCATTATCTCGAAGAGGTCGCGAGTGGCGTCGCCGACCGCGCGCTCGCGGTTCAGGCGGTGGGGCGGGTGCGCGTCGCCGTCCGCAAGCCGCACGTCGCGCTGCCGGGCCCGCTGGGCTACGCGGAAGTCATGGTGGACCGGACGCGGCGTGACTGACGTGGCGTACATCGCGCTGGGATCCAATATGGGCGACCGGGCTGCCTTCCTGGCGGCCGGCCGCGACGCACTCGCCGCGCTGGGCGAGAGCCGGATTCTGGCCGTATCCTCCATCGAGGAGACGCCACCGCTGGGCGGCCTCGCGCAGGACAGCTACCTCAATCAGATGGTCGCCCTCGAAACAGAGCTCGCGCCGCTCGACCTGCTCGCGCGACTCCAGAGGATCGAGCGCGCGGCCGGGCGCGAGCGTGCGGTGCGATGGGCGCCGCGCACGCTGGATCTCGACATCGTGTGCTTCGAGACGCAATGCGTGAACGAAGCAACGCTCGTCGTTCCACATCCGGAACTGCCGGCGCGCGATTTCTGGCAGCGCGAGCTCGCCGAGCTGCGGAGTGCGCGATGACGGCCGCCACGGAAGGGCCCGGGAACGCGCCTCGCCCGCTCACCGTGCGGGATTTTCCCGCGCGCAAGCGGAACGGCGAGAAGCTGGTGATGGTCTCCGCCTACGATGCCCTGTTCGCGCGGTTGGCGGACGACGGCGGCGTGGATGCGGTGCTGGTCGGAGACTCGCTCGGGAACGTCATCGACGGCCGCACGTCCACACTGTCGGTCACACTCGACCAGATCATCTATCATGCGTGCGCGGTGCGTCGTGGGCTGCAGCGCGCGTTGCTGGTGGTGGACATGCCCTTTCTCACGTACCAGGTGAGCGTGCCGCGCGCACTGTTGAACTGTGGCCGCGTCATGCAGGAGACGGGGGCCAGCGCCGTGAAGCTCGAAGGCGGCGGGCCGCGTATCGCGCGCGTGGTGCACGCCGTCATCGAGCTCGGGGTGCCGGTCATGGGCCATCTGGGGTTCACGCCGCAGTCCGTGCACGCACTCGGGGGAGCGCGCGTGCAGGGGCGGGAACCCGACGCGGCGCAGCGCCTGCTGGAGGACGCCAAACGGCTGGAGGATGCCGGCGCGTTCGCCATCGTTCTGGAAATGATCCCGGCCGCGGTCGCGGAACGCATCACGGCGAGCGTCTCGGTGCCGACCATCGGCATCGGCGCGGGGGCGAAGTGCGACGGGCAGGTGCTCGTGATGCACGACCTCATCGGGCTGAACGACGGCTTCTCTCCAAAATTCCTCAAGCGGTACGCCGCACTTGCCGAGGACGCACGGCGCGCGCTGCGCACGTTCGCCGCCGAGGTGCGCGACGGCAGCTATCCCGGTCCAGAGCACAGCTTCTAGATGCGGACGGTTGCCGACATCGCGGGGACGCGCGCCGCGGTCGCCGCCGCGCGAGCGCGCGGCGCCCGCATCGGCTTCGTTCCGACGATGGGATTCCTGCACGAAGGCCATCTGTCCCTGGTGGACGCGGCGCGTGCGCGCTCCCACTTCGTCGTCATGAGCATCTTTGTGAACCCGCTGCAGTTCGGGCCCGCGGAGGACTTCGGCAGCTATCCCCGGGATGCCGCAGGCGATGCGAGCAAGGCCGGCGCACGCGGCGTGGACCTGCTTTTTGCGCCTAACGACGATGCCATGTACGCGGCGAATCGCACGGTGGGCGTCGTGCCGCGCGCGCTCGACGCGCGATGGGAGGGCTCGGCGCGGCCGGGCCATTTTGCCGGCGTGCTCACGGTGGTGGCGAAGCTGCTCAACATCGTCACGCCGGACATCGCTGTCTTCGGGCAGAAGGACTATCAGCAAGTCGCGCTGGTGCGGGCGATGGTCCACGATCTCGACTTCCCGGTGGAGATTGTCACCGCGCCCACCGTCCGGGAGGCCGATGGCGTCGCGATGTCGAGCCGCAACAGCTATCTCCGCGGTGCCGACCGCGAGCGCGCACGCGCACTGTCCGCCGCTCTGCGGGCGATGCAGGCCGGGTACGCCGCCGGAGAGCACGAGCGTCAGTTGCTGGAGCGCATCGGCCGCGACGCGATTGCGGCAGTGGGCGGCGTGCTCGTGGACTATCTGGCCGTCGTGGATCCGGACACGCTGGAACCGGTGGCCGCGCCCGACAGCCGGAGCGTGGCGCTCGTGGCGGCGCGTGTCGGTGCAACGCGTCTCATTGACAATGCGCCCCTGGGCGACCGGGTTCCGTGATGGGCGCATGGACCGCGGTCATCGCGGCACTGGACGACAACGAACGCTTCCGCTCGCGCGTGAGCGTGTATCTGCATCCCCTCGGCGGACGCCCCATCATCTGGCACGTGGTGCGCGCGCTGCGCGACGTCACGCCGCCACCCGGTGAAGTGCGTCTGCTACACCGCGCGACGGCGCCGTTGGATCTGGGGGAGGCGGCGGGACCGATCGTGTATCAGCCGGTCGAGAGCGGTGAGGACGCGATCGCTCTGCGCGCGGCGGTGACCGCGCTCGGTATGACCGCGCTCATTGATGGCGCCGCCCCGCTCGTGACGTCGCCCACGATCGCACGACTGTTGCGAGCGGGCGAGGCCGGCGTCGCGTCGTTGAGCACGGATTCCGACTACGGCCAACCGCTCGCCGTCGCGGGGGAAGGGCCCGCGCTGGCCTCCGCGGATGATCCACGGCTGCCGGTGGGCGCCGCTCGCGTAAGTCCCACGGCGCCAATCGAGCTGCTGCGTGTGGTGGACCGACACTCGCTGTCGGATGCCGCCGTCGGTATCCGCGATCGTGTCGTGCGTGCGCACGAGGCGCGCGGTGTCTCGTTCCTCCTCCCGGACACGAGCTGGATCGATGTGGACGTTCGCATCGGCGCCGACACGATGATCTATCCGGGCGCCGTCATCGAGGGTGCGAGCGAAATCGGCAGCGAATGCGTAATAGGGCCGTACTGTCGCATCGTCGAAGCGGTCGTTGGCCGCGGCGTGGAGCTCGGCGGCTGGAACTTCGTTGCGCGCACACACGTGCGAAATCACGCGGTGGTGGAGCCCTATGACCGACGCAGCGTGGATTGAACTGCCCGCGTGGGCGGTAGTGTCAGAACGACGCATCGAGCACATCGGCCGGGTCACCGCGCTCATGATGCGCTGGGCGGATGATCTGGGTCTCGCCGCCGATGAGCGCGCGGCGTGGCGGGACGCGGGCTTGTGGCATGACGCGTTGCGTGATGCGCCGGAGGCGACGCTGCGCGAGCTGTGCAGTGATACGGAGCATCCGCTGCCGATGCTGCATGGCCCCGCCGCCGCGCAACGGTTGCGCGCCATCGGCGAACGCCGCGCCACCGTGCTGGACGCCGTGGCCTGGCATACGATGGGGCACGCGGAATGGGACCGCACGGGACGCGCGTTGTACATGGCGGACTATCTCGAACCCGGTCGCGACTTCGCCCGGGCAGACCGCGCCTTTCTGGCGACGCATGTCGCGCATGACTTCGACGGGGTGTTTCGGCAGGTGGTGCGGCAGCGCATCGAGTGGAGCGTGCGCGAAGGGAAAACCCTGTATCCGGAAACGGCATCGCTGTGGAATCGCGTGCGTTGAGACGCGGCCGCTGGCTCGCGGCCGCGGTGCTGCTCACGGTGGTTGGAATCGCGGCCGTTGTGATCACACGCGCGCGCGGTGCCGATGGACGAACGCTCGCCCAGGCGTTCGGCGGATCGGCTCGAGCTCCCGAGGGAACGCGGGTGAAAGTGGAGGTGCTCAACGCCACGCATACCCGCGGGCTCGCGCGTCGCGCGACGAGGCTGCTGCGCGACCGCGGCTTCGACGTCGTGGAGCTCGGCACGACCGCGCCTCGGGACAGCACGGTGGTCTTCGACCGCTCCGGCCACCCTGCGTGGGCACAACTGGTGGCGGATGCGTTAGGCGGGGCGCGCGTCGAGGCGCGCCCCGATTCCTCACGCTACCTGGACGTCACCGTTCTGCTCGGCGCGTCGTGGCGCGCGCCGCCCGGTCCGCTCTACCCGTAGCTGCCCGCACGCGGCCGCGATGTCGATGCCGCGGCTCTTCCGGATCGCGACGTCCACCCCGTCCGCCCGCAGCGTCCGCGCGAACGCCGCGATCGCGGGGGCCGGTGTCGGCTGAAAGCCCAACGCACCGGCCGGATGCAGCGGAATGAGGTTCACGAAGGCGCGACAGTCGCGCGCGAGCCTGGCCAGCTCCTGGGCGTGCTCGGGGCCGTCATTCACGCCTCCGAGCATCACGTACTCGAACGTCACGCGCCGATCGAAGGCCTTGGCGGCGTCGATGACGGCGGCGAGGGGATACTTGGTGTTGATCGGCATGAGCTGCGCACGCAGCTCGTCACTGGGTGCGTGAATGGAGAGCGCCAGGCGGAACTGTTCCGGCCGCTCGCTCAATGCCACGATTCCCGGCAGCACGCCGACTGTCGAAATGGTGATGTGGCGTGCGCCAATCGCGAAGCCAGCGGGGTCGTTAAGTATGGTGAGGACTGGATCCACCGCGGACGCGCCGATCCTGCTGCTCGACGAGCCGACCAGCGCGATGGACTTTTCGACCGAAGCGCAGATCA
>JANNOC010000773.1:0-1977 GCA_031398865.1 Gemmatimonadota bacterium
GGCTGCGGCCGGACCTCGAGAACCGCATCAAGGGCGGGGAGATCCAGATGCGGTTAGGCGCCATGGTGGTGTCGATCGCGCCGGGGGAGATGACTATCCGTTCCGCCGATGGTACAACAGAGCGTCTCGCCGCCGATCGGATCTATGCGCTGATCGGCTTCACTCCGGACTTCGAGCTCTTCCGCTCGATGGGAATCGCCCTCGATCGCGTGACGGAGCGGCCCACGCTCGATCCGGAAACGCTCGAGACCAATGTTCCCGGGATCCACATGGCCGGCAGCATCGTTGCTGGCCGCGCGATCTCCGAGGTCTTCATCGAGAACGGACGCTACGATGGCGAGAAGATCTTCGGCGACCCCGCCGCACGTCGGCACGCGGCCGAGGCCTATGAGGAGGCGCCGCGACCGATCGGCGAATAACATAGAATCGCACATCTTCACCGCGTGCCCATCGTCGGACTCCTTGCGTTCGGGACACTGCTGCTCGCGACCACGCCGGTCCTCGCGCAGCGCCGCGTCGCGCCCGACCGCCTCACGCGCATCGACCGATTTCTTCAGGAACGTGTCGACTCCAACCGCATCGCTGGCGCGGTCGCGCTGGTGTGGCGTGATGGGAAGCCCGTGTACTCACGCGCCGTCGGATGGTCCGACCGCGAGGCCGGCCGACGCATGACGGTCGATGCCATCTTCCGCATCGCGTCGCAGACCAAGGCGATTACCACCGTCGCGGCGATGATCCTGATCGAGGAAGGGAAGCTCGCCCTGAACGAGCCAGTGGCTCGCTACATCCCGACCTTCGCGGTCACCACCGTCGCCAACCGCGCCGACACCGGGCGCACCACGGCCCCCGCTCGGCGCGCCATCACCATCTTCGACCTGCTGACGCACACGGCGGGCATTTCGTACGGCACTGACCCCTTTGTCGCGGAGCAGTACGTCGCGCAGGGCCTCGGGCGCGCCGCGGGCTTCGGATACTATACCGCCGACAAGGACGAGCCGGTGTGTGCCACGATGGAGCGACTTGGGACGCTTCCTTTCGTGGCGCAGCCAGGGCAGTCCTGGGTGTACGGCTACGCCACCGATGTTCTGGGGTGCGTCGTCGAGCGCGCGTCAGGCGTTGCGCTGGACGAGTTTATCCGCACGCGCATCACCGGGCCGCTCGGCATGCAGGACACGTACTTCTTTCTGCCGGAGACCAAGCGCGCGCGGCTGACGGCGGTGTACATGAGCGACAGCAGCCGCCGTGCCGTGCGCGCCCCGGACGGCGCTCGCGGGCAAGGGCATTACGTGGATGGTCCGCGTCGCAACTTCAGCGGCGGCGCCGGAATGCTTTCCACCGCGGGCGACTACGCGCGATTCCTGCAAATGCTTCTCGGTGGTGGCGCGTTAGGCACGACGCGCATTCTCTCGCCGAGGAGCGTGGAGCTGATGAGCACTAACCAGATCGGTACGCTCTACGGCGATCGCGGGCAGGGTTTCGGATTCGGCTTCGCGACCACGGATCGGCTCGGGGCCGAGGGCTACACGTCGGTCGGCACGTACTTCTGGGGCGGTGCGTACGCAACGATATATAGAGTCGACCCGAAGGAGCGGCTCATCATCGTCTTCATGGTTCAGATGGCGCCGGACCGGAGCGACGTCGCGACGAAGTTCCCGACGCTGGTATACCAGGCGCTGGTGGACCCGGTGAAGTGACGCCCGGAACGATCCCTTTCACTGGAACCCTCATTGTGACCAACGCCGACTCTGTCTCCACGCCGCCGCAATCATTCCCCTACGACACCCGCTTGACCATCCTGCACGGCCCGCTCGAAGTCATGGACGTGCAGGCGCTGGCCGATGCCGCCACGCACCCCTGGTACAACCAGACGCTCTGCCAGGTGAACGACTCTGTCGTCAGGCTCGGCGTCGTGCAGGGGGAGTATCATTGGCACAAGCACGACGATCTGGACGAGTTCTTCTACGTCGTGGACGGAAC
>JANNOC010000039.1:0-3118 GCA_031398865.1 Gemmatimonadota bacterium
CTGCGAAAATCGCGCGGTTGTCTGACTTGAGAACCTCCAACCAGTTGGCGATGTAGGAGGCGTGGTCCTCGCGCGGCCCCAGCGTCAGATCCAGATCGGCACAGAGGAAGGCGGCGCCGAGTTCGGCCACGAGCTCTTCCATCGCGTAACCCTCGGACCCGAATCGCTTCGTACCGAAGTCGCGTGCCAGGCGCGATTCCTGTGCGGTCCAGTGCGTCGTCTCATGCGCGAGGGTGGCGTAGTAGCTCTCCGCATCTCGGAAGGTCTCGAAGGGTGGCAGCACGATGCTGTCGGTCGCGGGCCGGTAAAAGGCACGGTTGCCGCCGTGGGCGAGCGTGGCACCGGTCGCGCCGAAAAAGCATTCCGCGCGGGCGATGCGGGCGGACACGTCGAGGCGTGGTGACGCCGGCGCCGTGTACTGCGCGGGCAGTCCTTCGATCTGTTCGACGTTGAACACGGTGTAACCCTTGAGGAAGTGGATGTCGCGCGCGACGTCGACGCCGCTGTCGGTGTCCGTCTCGTTGCGCGTGATGCTGTTCGCATAGACGACGGGCGAGCCTTTCTCGCCCTTGCGGACGTGGGCGTGAAGCTCGACGGCCTGGCGGTAGGTCATCCAGATCGGTGCGGCGAAGCCCTGCACGCTGGCCGACGTCCACAGCGACAGAATGTTGATGCCGGTGTAAGGCTGGCCGTTGTGACGCAACGGTCGCGTGATACGCCCGGCGGCGTGTTCGGCGTTCCAGGGTCTGACCCAAGGCCGCACGCCGTCTTCGAGGGCGGCGACGATCTTTGCGGTAATGCGCGCGTAGATGTCTTGCTTGGGCGATTGATCGTTCTGTGCGTTGTCGTTGACGGTGCAGGGTTTCATGCTGGCCTCCTTTTTCGAAGTTGACGTTTGCTCTCTCACCAAAATGGAGAGCAAACTCAACCCAGCGGAAAAAGGTGGACGGCGCGGGGGGCCCGGTGGGCGTGCCGGAGGTACCGAGTGCACAGGGTCATCCGTGACAGCTCTGCTGGCGCGGCCTGTGCGGGACCGACGGCCCAAATACGCCCGCCGGCCACGCGCGCGAAAACCTGCGCTCGACGACAAGTCAGAGGGAGGAAGGCAGGACGACGCTCATCGTCGCCGTGAAGAGGGGGCCGCGACTGCAGAATGGCGCCAGACTCGGCGCGCGGCGCACTCAACAAACAAGGTGTTGCCGGAGAGCGAACGGACAGGAGCCGGCCGGCGCAGCTACACGAGGAGCGAACACGCTCTGGCCCACCCACGGCTGGCGAGTCGGCATGAGCCTCTCATCACGCTTCGCCCTCGATCGCAGCGGCGACATCGGATGGCAGTTCCTCCGCCCGTCGCAACGCGTGGCTGATCCGCGACACTTCCAGTTGCCGCGCGGCGATCTGACCAGCGGGCTCTCCGTGTTCGCGAGCGGTGCCGAGCGCACGCTCATGGCTGACGAGCATCCGACGAAAGATCGGCGCGGCACTTTGTTTCGGCTGCGCGTGCGTGCAGCCGAGGCACACCAAGCCCTTCGGGCAGTACTCACCAGCCGGCAGCGCACAGAGATGCGTGCCCATGTCCCGCAGGTTGCAGCTGACGGTGAACGCCGCCCATTCATCCGCGGTGGGATTGCGGAGACTCTCGTCGCCGTGAAACGCGTTGTACAGACCACGGACGCCCTTCCGGTACTCCTCGATCAGCGTGGTGGGATAGAGCTTGGCGTACACCATGATCGTGTCGAGGGTCGCATGTCCGAGGAGCGCCTGGATCACGTGCACCGGCACGTTGTTGTTCAAATGCTCCGAGGCAAAGACGCGGCGGCAGTCGTGCGGCAAGAGCACGAGCGGACGGCCATCTGCTCGGCGCGCGCCTGCCGCGACCGACACGGCGCCGAGGCGGGCGCGAATCGTTTGGATGCCGAGCGGGCTCGGATGTTTGGCGCCTTGCAACAGGTACGGCGCGCGCGGGCGCGGGAGACGTTCGTGGTGGTCCCAATGATCGCAGGATGGTACGGCGTCTGCGCCATAGAAGCGCTTCACATGGCGGATGATCTCGGCGATGACGCGTCCGAGACCATCGCCGATGGGAATAACGCGCGCGCGATCGAATTTCGACGGCTTGATGTGGAGCAAGTAGTACACGCGGCCATCCGCGAGTTGGCGTTTGAGGATATCGAGCGTCGTGAGTTCGCTTGCCTCTTCGATGCGGAGGCCGCTCTGCACGAGCAGCTCGACCAGCGCCCAATCCCAAAACGTCGCCGCTTCGGCCGCCGTCGCGCGTCGGTCGCCCGGCTGAAACTGCAGCGCGACACCGGCCGCCTTCCAGTGCTGCAACGCACACGCTCGAATGGTCGGCATCTCACGTTCGAGGTCGAGGACCGTCGCCGTGATACGTGCCTGCGTCCGTGCGCGGGCTTTCTCGAAGCCGATGCCTACCAGGTCGCGGCGCATCAACGGGAGGACGCGCGGCGCATGCGGCCCAAACGGCGAGTCCGGCTCAGTCGCCCAGGTGCAGAGATCCGTGAAGAAGGTGCGGACTTCGAGCAGCCAGACGTGCGCGGTGTTGCGTAGCTCCGGGCCGATGTCGTCGCCGCGCTGCCGCTCGCGGGCGTGCGCGATCGCGTACGGGATATAGGCGCGCCCATGCGCGGGCAGGACGTCCGCGGTCCTCGCGATGTCCGGGTACTGCTCGGCCAGGAAGCGCCAGAAGTGTGCCAGCGCGATCAGCTTGTGACGAAGCGTGACGTAGACCTGGCTGATACGGGTCGCGTACGGCTCCAGGTAGAGCGACGTGATCGCGCGACAGGGCGCGGGGACATCCGACCTCGCGACCAGGGCCGCGATGGTGCGACGTGGCCGCCGGCTGCGCCGGCTCGTGCCGCGTTGAGGCGTGCGTTCGAGGATGCCCAGTCTGCACAGCGCGACATCAAGCACGTCCTGGCCTCTGGTGCCGGACGGGATCTGCGCCATATTGTCGTCGGTGATCTCGTCGAGCGCGCCGTAGCCTCGCGCGATCAGCACACGCAGACCGACGGAGACCGCTTTGTCCTGAGAGCACCGGCTGCTCCACGGGATCGAAGCGACCTCACGCCGGAGGCGGTCGTGGGCCTGGCGCCATTCG
>JANNOC010000048.1:0-11618 GCA_031398865.1 Gemmatimonadota bacterium
CCTCACCGATCTGCGGCGCACCGAGTATCCGGACACCGTGTGGGGCCGCTTCACCGTCGGGCGCGAAGCCACGGTCCGCTGGTACCGGCAGGTCCACGACCGCCTGCGGGAACTCGGCTTCACCGCCGCCATCCTGCGCGAACTGTCGGACGTCGCGGGCGAGCTGGAAGGGTGGCACGCCGACAGCCCCGCCGGCAAGGGCGCTCGTTAGGCAGGCTGGACCGCGGCGCGCTCGGCATGCGGATACCGGCGCTCCACGTACTCTTCCAGAATCGCGAGAAACTCCGGGACGATCCGATCCCCGCGCAGTGTGACGGCGAGCCGGCCGTCGACGTACACCGGCGCCTTCGGGTCCTCGAAGGTGCCCGGCAGCGAGATCCCGATGTTGGCGTGTTTGGATTCGCCCGGCCCGTTCACGACGCATCCCATCACCGCCACCTTGAGCTCCGCCACCCCCGGGTGCCGGTCGCGCCAGACAGGCATGCGCTCGAGCAGGTACAGCTGGATGTCCTCCGCCATGTGCTGGAAGAAGGTGGACGTGGTGCGGCCACATCCCGGGCACGCGGTCACTTGCGGCGTGAAGCTGCGCAGCCCGAGAGATTGCAGGATCTGCTGCGCCACCTGCACTTCCTCGGTGCGATCGCCGTCGGGCTTCGGCGTCAGTGAGACGCGAATCGTGTCCCCGATTCCCTGCGCCAGCAGGATGGAGAGACCGGCGGTGCTCGCGATAATGCCCTTCGCGCCGAGCCCCGCCTCGGTGAGTCCGAGATGCAGCGGGTAGTCGCACCGTGTCGCGAGGCGACGATACACCTCGACCAGATCCTGCACTCCGGACACTTTCGCCGAGATCACGATGCGATCGTGTCCCAGGCCGCCTTCTTCGGCCAGTGCTGCCGAGCGCAGCGCGCTCTCCAGCATCGCCTCGATGTAGATGTCGCGCGCGTCGAGCGGCTCCGGCTGGCGGGCGTTGGTGTCCATCATCGTCGTCAGGAGATCCTGGTCGAGCGAGCCCCAGTTGACGCCAATCCGTACGGGGCGGTCCTGGTCGCGCGCCACATCGATGATCGCGCGAAAGTGTTCGTCGCGGCGCTTCCCGCCGACGTTGCCGGGATTGATGCGATATTTCGCGAGCGCGCGCGCACACGCCAGGTGCCGCGTCAACAGCAGATGCCCGTTGTAGTGAAAGTCGCCGATGAGGGGGACGGTCACACCCATGTCGGCCAGCCGGTGCGCGATCTCCGGCACGGCCACAGCGGCCTCGTCGGTGTTGACGGTGATACGCACGAGCTGAGAGCCCGCGTTAGCGAGTGCGGCGACCTGTGCGGCCGTGCCCGCGGCGTCCGCGGTGTCGGTGTTCGTCATGGACTGAACCACGACCGGATGCCCGCCGCCGATGGCGACGCCACCGACGGACGCGCTGACCGTGGATCTGCGAATGGCGAAGCTCACGTGCGGTGGTCCTCGACGAGGGTTCAGTGAAAGCTACACTCTCCGCGCGCGGCGGTGCAGCGGCGGCGCGCCGCACTTGTTCGGCACGCACCCTGCCCTCATGTTCGAGACCGGGATGCGAGCACGACATCACGCGACGAGGCAGACATGGCGGACGACGCAGACGATATCGAGGTGCCCGAACGGGGCTACAACACCAAGGACGTGCGCGCGCAGGCTGAGCCCGCCGCGCGGCGCGGTCGGCGGTGGAAGGTCATCCTGCCCGTGGCGTTGCTGCTCGTCCCTGCCCTGCTCTTCGGGTTCTGGGCCTGGATCACACTGGCGTATACCTATTCGAGTGGGGAGCGCGCCGGGTACGTTCAGAAGTTTTCCAGGAAGGGATGGCTGTGCAAGACGTGGGAGGGTGAGCTTGCGATGGCCACCATCCCGGGTGCGGTTCCCGAGATCTTTCACTTCAGCGTACGCGACGATCGCATCGCGGGCGAGCTGCAGCAGGCGATGGGACAGCGGGTCACCCTGCATTACGAACAGCACCGTGGCGTCCCGACCAGATGCTTCGGCGAGACCGAATACTACGTGGAGGATGTTCGCGCTGTCGCGCCGTGAGCCGGCGCTCCGACGCACGCGGCTATTGTTCTCTCCCCAATACACCACTATAATTCCGCCCAGCTATCGGAAGGTTTTGGCGAAGCGGTGACGCACGGGTATGTGCGACGACATGCCGTGACGCGAACGGCGGCCGATGGTTGATCCAGGCGCGGGGGGTCGGAGTGGTCCCGCCCAACGGTTTTGTCGGGGTTCGGCATCGAACCGCTCCCTCGACAATTTTCATTTCAGGAGTGGGCAATGCGTACGACTGGCAAGGTGAAGTGGTTCAACGACGCCAAGGGATTCGGGTTCATCACCCCGGACAACGGGCAGAAGGACTGCTTCGTCCACTACAGCGCCATCCAGGGGAACGGCTTCAAGTCGCTCGCCGAGGGTGATGCGGTGGAGTTTGACATGGTGCAGGGCCAGAAGGGTCCGGCCGCCGAAAACGTCACGAAGGCCGGCGCGTAAGCGCTGTTTTGGTCGTGAGCGAACGGGGCGCCTCGGTGAGGCGTCCCGTTTCTTTTGTGCGTGCGTCAGTGCGTGCGTCAGTGCGTGCGTCAGGCACGCCGGCGTCCCATCGTTGCGGGGGGCCGGCCGCGGCGGGGGGAGGGTGTCGCTTCCACGGCCAGGGCGAGCTCGCGATCCAGCGAGCGATCCAGGGCCTCGAGATCGAGCGACAGGGTGACGCGCCCGGTAAGGGACAGCTGACCTCCGGCGAGGCGCAGTTGGGCTGCGAGGTGCAGTGCGGCGGGGAGGGGAAGCCGCAGTGCCTCCATGAGTTTCAGGGCGACCGCGACGGTTCGCAGGCTCTCTGGGGGGATCAGGCGCCGCACGCCTTGCCGGGATTGCACCACGCCGGGGATGGCGTGATGCGATAGGAGGTTGTCTATCCACTTTGGTGGTACATGGAGCGCAAGTGCTGCGGCGCGAGCGTCATAGCCACGCATGCAATATGATCCTTAATAATCAGGATAGTTAATTCTTATTATTACCTTTATCAGTAGGATATTAAGTGGCGCGGCGTACCCGAGCAAGTGGGACGGTTGCTTTGTGACGCTTCGCTGCTCGCCGTCTCATAAGTACCCCGGAAGCTTTGTGACCCGGCCATGGGGTCTCGCGTCTCAAGAGTAACGCCGTCGGTAACTTGGCTCCGCCTGACATTGCTGGTGCACTGCCCTGGACGGTGCCCCCCCCTCTTCGAGGACCTGCATCATGAAGCGCTCACCAGTTGTTGCCGCCATCACAGCGGCGGTACTCTTTACCGCGAGTCCTGCGGCTGCCCAATCACCCGTGAGTTTCGGACTCGGCGCCGGAATCACCCTCCCGACAGGCGACACAAAGGACGTGTTTGATGAGAGCGGCTACCATGTTCAGGGCATGCTGGGCTTTGGCCTTCCCATGCTGCCCGTGGGGCTGCGCGTAGATCTCGCCTATCACGCCTTCAACGGTGAAATCAGCGAGGGAGATTTCACCGTCAAGGTCGATCAGCGCCTCTTTGTCGCCAATCTGAACGGAATCGTGAAGGTGCCCGGCATGGTCGTCGCGGCGCCCTACCTGATCGGCGGCATTGGCCTGTACAACAACGGCGGCGACGTCGACGGCGAAAGTGTAGATAGCGAGAGCGACTTCGGCCTGAACATCGGCGGCGGGATCAAGTTCAATCTCGCCGGCTTCAGCACCTTCCTCGAAGCGCGCTACCACTACATCATGGATAAGGAGAAGGGCGTCGCCGGCGATTTCAATTCCACGTACATCCCGATCACCTTCGGCATCATGTTCTAGTTCTAGTTTCGGTACGAGCGTCGCACGCCGCCCCGCCATTCGGCGGGGCGGTTTGCTATTCCGGGGTTCGGTCGCGACCGCCTGCGCGGGTTGCTTGGAGGTGTCCGAATTGCAACCCCCTGAGTGCCGGGTAGCGCGCGCTCAGCGAACCGTGTGGCTGGCACCGAGTTCGCGGGGTAGTATTCCCGACCTCCGCGCACCCAGCCCCCACCGGCGTCTCGATCACGCTGTATTCGGCGGCCGGACGACCCCCGATCCTAAGACCCGCATGACGCACTCGCTCGCCGCGGCCCTCCTCGTCACCATTGCCGGCGTCCTCACGGCTCAGAGTGATACCTCCACCCCCGCTCCCGCTCAGTCGCGCAGCGCGTCCGCAACGCTCGTCGTCGTCATCACGGTGGATCAGCTCCGGGCGGACTACTTCGCGCGCTTCGACGCACAGCTGACCGGCGGCCTCTCACGGCTCTTTCGCCACGGCGCGGTCTTCACCAACGCGCATCAGGATCACGCGACCACAGAAACCGCACCCGGACACGCCAGCGTGCTCTCCGGCCGACATCCGCGCGGAACGGGCATCGTTTCGAACCTTCTCGGCGTATACGATCCGCAGTCACCGGTGATCGGCGGCGGATCACTGCCGGCGTCTCCCTTCCGCTTTCGCGGCACCACGCTCACGGATTGGCTGCGCGCCAAGGATCCGCGCACGCGGGCATTGTCCGTGTCGCGCAAGGATCGTGGCGCGATCCTGCCGCTCGGGCGAGCGAAGCAGCACGCGTTCTGGTACGCCGCGGACGGCCGCTTTACGACGAGCCGGTATTACGCGGACACGCTCCCGGCGTGGGTCACGCAATTCAACGCGCGCAGGTTGCCGCGCGGGATGGCGGGCCGCGCATGGACGCTCGCGCTGGACGAGTCGGCATACACTGAGCGGGACGACGTCGCCGTGGAAGGGCAGGGAACCGGTAGCGTCTTCCCGCACGTCGTGCCGTCGGACACGGCCGCGGCGGTGCTGTTGCTCCCGAACTATCCGTGGATCGATGAGGTGACGTTGGCGTTCGCGCTGGAGGGAGTGCGCGCCCTCGGTTTGGGCACCGGCCCGCACCCTGATGTGCTGGCGATCTCGCTCTCGGCCACCGACGCGATCGGGCACTTGTACGGCCCGGACTCCCGCGAGGTACACGATCAGATTATTCGCCTGGATCGCATGCTCGGCGTCTTCTTCGATTCCCTGTACGCACGCGTGGATTCGTCGCGCGTCATCGTTGCGCTCACCGGGGACCACGGCGTTGCGCCCTATCCCGGGGCGCCGTGGCGCGACCCGAATCGCTCTGCCAAGGTGGTGGACTTCGCACCGGTGGCGCAGGCGCAGATCGCGCGGCTGCGCGCGGCGGGCGTGGATAGCGGCGCCATCCGCTTCGAGGATGCGACGCTGTACCTGGAGCGCGCGGCCTTTGCCCGTGCCCGGGTGAATGCCGATTCCGCGGTGCGCGCGTTTGCTCGCGCCATGCGCGCGGTGCCCGGCGTCAGTCGCGTGGATCTGCTGCGCTCGCTCGCCGAGGGCGACACGCTACGCGACGCGGTCGCGCGGCGGTGGTTGCACATGTATCCGCCCGACGTCGTCGCCGAACTCGTGGTGACGCGCGCGCCGTTCAACGTGCCGCCGGTACCGTATGCGGCGCATGGCTCTCCGCACGACTACGACACGCACGTTCCGATTCTCTTCTACGGCGCGCCGTTCCGGGCGGGGCGGTATGGCGGCTACGCGCGCGTCGTGGACATCGCGCCGACCCTCGCGCAGGTGCTGCATGTGCAACCGACAGAACCGATCGAAGGAAGCGTGCTCCGTGCCGCGCTTCGCTGACCGGGTCTGACCGTCGTGGCGCGGCGGTCGAGCGGGGGTCAGCGGAAATCGCGCCCGGTGGGCGTGGCGCGCGCGTTCGACGAGCTGTACTTCGGGCGAGAGCGCACGCTGAATCTGCGCGCGTCGCTGCCCACGCCGGAGGATGCTGTGGCGCGCGCGGAAGCCTGGCTGCGGGAGCGGCAAGCCGCGATGGCCGGGGAAGTGCTCCTGATCACCGGACGTGGGCGCTCGAGCGAAGGCGGCGTCTCGCCGGTGCGCGAAGCGGTGGTGAAGCGGCTCGCCTCCCTGCGCCGGCGCGGCGTCGTCGCGCGGGTACAGGAACACACGCCGGGATCCTTTGCCGTGACGCTGGCGCCGATGACGGCGCTGTGGGACGCACCGCGGCGGAAGAAAGAGCCGCCGCCCCCACCCCCGGATCCGCCGTCGCTTGCCGCGCTGACGCCGGACACCCGTGCGCTGCTCCGCCGGCTCGCGGCGTGCTCGCTCGACACCCTCGGCGTCCGCGACACGGAGCGCTACCTCGAATCCGAAATGCTGCGGCAGTTCGCCGCACTCGCGGCCGCCATTCCACGGGACGCCAGTCGCGAAGCGTGGCTGCGCGACGCACTGCGACGGGCGATCGCCGAATACGAGGATGGCTGAGGGCGCGTCCGCCTCTTGTGGCGCGGGTGCGGTTAGCGCCTCTTTATCCGCCGCGAGCGCCCGACGTTCCCCTACCGGATACCGATGACCCCTGACGCAGCCATGATCGAGCAGCGGCCGTTAGGCAGAACGGGCCAACGCGTCTCCATCATCGGAGTGGGCGGATCGCATCTGGTCAAGGCGGGTCAGAAGGATGCCATCCGCATCGTGCGGGAGGCTGTTGACAACGGCGTCACCTTCTTTGACAACGCCTGGGAGTATGGCGAAGGGAAGGCCGAACGCTGGATGGGACTCGCGCTGCAGGACGGGTATCGCGAGAAAGTGACACTGATGACGAAATGCTGCGCGCACCTTCGCGATTACAAGACCGCCATGCGGCAGCTCGACGAGTCGCTCAAACGGCTCAAGACGGATCGTATCGACCTGTGGCAGTTCCACGAGATGATCTACGACAACGACGCGGAGTGGCTGTTTGACCGGGGGGGGCTGGACGCGGCGCTCGAGGCACGCGAACAGGGCAAGATCCGGTGGATCGGATTCACGGGGCACAAGGCGCCGCACATTCACCTCAAGGTGCTGCAGCGCGACTTCCCCTGGGATACCGTGCAGTTGCCGCTCAATCCCCTGGACGCCACGTACCGGTCCTTCGAGCGCAGCGTACTCCCGGAGCTGGTGAAGCGTGGCATCGGGGTGATCGGGATGAAACCGCTGAGCGGTGGCGGCATTCCCGAATCGAAGGTCATCACGGCGGAGGAAGCGATGCGCTACTGTTTCTCGCTGCCGGTGAGCACCGTGGTGTCAGGGATGGATTCGATCGCGGTCGCGCGCCGCAATTTCCGGCTCGCCGCGTCGTTCAAGCCATACCATGCCGGCGAGATGGACGCGTTGCGTCAGCGCGCGAGGGCCGTGGCGGGCGACGGCCGCTTCGAGCGCTACAAGACCACTCAGGATTTTGACGGCCCACACGGGCGCGAGGCGCACGGGTTCGCCGACAAGGAGAAGCCGTCGTCGCGCTGACGCGACGCCGTTAGGTGCTGCGACGTCCGGTCGCCATCGCGAGAAGGCGCCCGAAACCTGTGCGCAACCCGCGCAGCGTGAACGCCGGGAAGATGCGCTCCGGCGTCGTCGCTCGTACCACCGGCGCGCTCGGGCGTGGCACCGCGACGGCCGCGGGCGCGGCGACCGTGTGTGAGTTCGGCGGCGTGCGACGCATCGCGACGTATGCGCGCGGCAGGGCGCGGTGCTCGCCGCTTCGAGTGACAGGCATTGCTGCCACTCTGAGTGAGCCCATCGCCGGCGACCGCCGCCGAGGCGCGGCAACACCCGCGCCTGTTGCGGCCCCGTGCGGCCTCGCGCCATTGGTTCCGGGAGCCCCATCTCCGGGAGCGCCTCCCGCGACGGGGCGAGCCACGTCCCACGGGCCGGAGGCAAGCTCGAGGACAATGCCCCCATCCACGATCGCGTGCACGGCACGCGGCGGCTCGAGCCCGGCGATGGTCGCCCGCGCTTCTTCCGCGCCGCGCGCCGGCGAGACGCCCGCACAGGCGCAACCGAGGCGCGGGCCGAGGTGCAGCAGGGTCCGCCCACCGGTCACGAGCGCCTGCGCGACCTCGGACGCGAAATCCGCGGTGTGTATCTCGCACCACTCCCGGTCGCCCCCGTCGCTTCGGAGTACCTCGCTCGCGGGCACTCCGCCCGGGAGTGACAGATGCCGGCGGCGGTCTGGCGGGATGATCGAATCGAACACCCGCGGCTCCGCCGCCGGCCGGATGCCGCGCTGCTCGAGCCCGCGCAGAAAGTCGTTAGGCAGGAGCACGGTGTCGATGGCGGGATCGCCAGCGGCCGGGCACCCGCCCACATAGACGAGCGTTACGTCTTCCACGGAAATCGCGCGCACGTAGCGCGCGGCGGCTACGGGCGGAGACACCAGATCAATCGCGAAGCGCGCGAGGTCCGCGTCGCCCGCGTGGATGCGCGCCGCGACCAGCGGACACGAGCACAGGATGGTGGTCGCCTCGGGATGTGCCGCGGTCGCACGAAGACACGCCCCCGCGACCAGCTCATCGCCCCAGCTCGGGGGCACCACAGCCGAGAATCCGGCGTGCAGGCATGCGTGTGCCAACTGCACCGGCGTCGCCGGCAGCGCGGCGAGCACAGCATCGTTGCCAAGTATGACGATGGCGGGGCGCCGTGCTTCCCCCGCGCTCGAACCTGATGTCATCTCCCGAAAGCTGAGGAAGCGAACGGACAATAAAGACTATTCACCCGGGACTGTCCAGACGGCCCGAACATTGCGCGATAGAGAGACGTCGTCAGCGGCAGGATGGGTGTGGTGGATGTGACATTCCGAGAAGGCAGCGCCAGACTGTCCGCCACGGAGCGGGACGCGCTGGCGAGTTACGCGGCGAAGGCGTCCTGGCCTGCCGGCTTCATGGTGTACCAGCGAAACGCCGTCGCCGACGGCATTTTCCTGGTATTGCGCGGTCGTATCGTCCTGCGCAGCCGCGTGAAGGGTGGCCGGGGCTACATTCCCGCGATGATCCTGGCGGGCGAGACCTTCGGCAGCGAAGGGCTGGTCCCCACCGCGCACTATGAGACCGACGCGCGCGCTGACGAGCCGAGCGAGACGCTGCATCTGAGCGGCTCCCATTTTCGGCTGCTGATGCGCGAGCAGCCGCCTCTGGCGCTTGCGATCGTGGGGCAGGCGATGGCGGAACGCACCGCGCTGCTCCGTCGCCTGCACGAGCTCGCGACGATGAGTGTCGAGGAGCGACTTGTGGCCGCGTTGGTGCGTCTCTCCTCCGCTGACAACGTCGTGCGCGACGACGGTCGCTTGGGGCTCGATGCGGGCCAGTACCGCCTCCTCTGTGAGCTCGTCGCGGCAACGCGCGAATCCGTGTCGATCGTGCTGAACCGACTCATCGGCGCCGGCCTCGCGCAGCGCGAAGGGGGGATGGTGTACCTTGCCGCGCCACAAGTCCTCGCGTCGCGCGCCGATCGCGGGTGGAGCGACGGCGATATTCCCGTCGAACGCGTCAGCGATACCCGGCACGCGAGCGCGCTGTAACATCGCACCTGTGCCGGGCATGAGGAACGCCGGAGGCGTATATTCGACGAACGCGCTTCAGGCGCGCCACCGTTCGCCTCCGATGCCTTCCTCGCCACTCGACCGCGCCCCCGACCCTCACCCCCTGTCTCCCGAGGAGCTGCGCCGGTACAGTCGCCACCTCACGCTCTCCGAAATCGGTGAGGTGGGGCAGCGGCGACTCGCGTCCGCGAAGGTTCTGCTCGTCGGCGCGGGCGGGCTCGGCTCGTCCGCGGCCCTGTATCTCGCTGCCGCGGGCGTTGGCCATCTCGGAATCGTGGACGACGACGTCGTGGACGTGAGCAACCTGCAGCGCCAGATCCTGCATGGCAGCGCCGACGTCGGGCGTCCCAAGACGGAGTCGGCGCGCGCGCGCCTCGCGGACGTGAACCCGCACGTACGCGTGCAGACGTTCCCCACTCGGTTCGCCGCGTCGAACGCTCTCGAGATCATGCAGTCGTTCGACATGGTGGTGGACGGCACGGACAATTTTCGCACCCGGTATCTTGTGAACGACGCGTGTGTTCTGTCCGGGAAGCCCAACGTGCACGGCAGCGTGTCCGGCTTTGAAGGCAGGGTTTCCGTCTTCGCGACATCGGCGGGTCCATGCTACCGCTGTCTGTATCCGGAGCCGCCCCCGCACGGTCTGGTTCCCTCATGCGCCGAGGCGGGCGTGCTCGGCGTGGTGCCGGGAATGATCGGTGTGTTGCAAGCGGCCGAAGCGATCAAGCTGATTGTCGGCGCGGGACGGCCGCTCGTGGGACGGTTGCTCGTGGTGGACCTCCTTGAGATGCGCTTTCGAACTATTGAGGTGGGGCGCGAGCCCGGGTGCCCCGCGTGCGGGACGCGCAGCATCGGTGCGTTGCGCGAGATCGAGGAGACGTGCGAGGACACCGGCGCCGCTGCCGGGATGTCGGCACCGTTCAATTCGGACATCGAGATCTCACCCCCGGCATTGGCGCTGCGCCTCGCGCACGCTGGCGCGGAGCGTGTCGAGCTGATCGACGTGCGCGAGCCGTGGGAGCACGCCATCGTGCGGCTTCCAGGGGCGCGACTCATCCCGTTCGGGACGCTCGATCATGTCATGCCCGATCTCGACGCGGCGCGCGAGACCGTCGTGTACTGTCATCACGGCGTGCGCAGCCTGCGTGCGGCCGAACGGCTGCGCGCCGCGGGTTTCGCGCGCGTGACGAGCCTCGCCGGAGGGATCGATCGCTGGGGGATGGACGTGGACCCGTCGCTTCCCCGCTATTGAGCACGCGCGCGGCGCGTGCGGGGCGCCGGATGGGTCTCGTCGAGACCGCATGTCCACTCTGCTAGCGCTTGCGTTGGCGGGGCCGGCGTGGTGGCTCGTGAGGCGACGCATGGCGGAATCGCGCGAACGCGCCAGCGCGCGACGTCTCGTGCAGGGAAGCGACGGCATCGTGCGCGGCGCGGCGCCGATCGAGCGGCCGGCCGCGAGCGGGCTTGGCGTGCTGCTGCTGCATGGATTCGGCGATACGCCGCAGACGCTGCAATACGTGGCGACGCGCCTGCACGCGGAGGGAATCAGTGTACGCGCCCCGCTGCTTCCGGGACACGGGCGATCGTTGTCGGCCTTTGCGGCTTCGAGCGCCCGCGAGTGGATCGAATCTGCACGCGCGGAACTGCACCTGATGCGGTCGCGGCACGACCAGGTCGTGCTGCTGGGTGTCTCGATGGGCGGCGCCGTGGCAGCGACGCTGGCGGCGGAAGAACCGGATGCGTGTGCACTCGTGCTCCTCGCTCCGTATCTCACCATCCCACCGAGGCTGCGTCAGGTCGTTCGACTGCGCGCGCTCTGCCGCCTGGTCGCGCGGTACATCCCGACGCGTGGCGAGGCGTCCATCCTGGACGCCGAGGAACGCCAGCACAACCTCGCGTATGGGTATGCGACGCCCGGTCTGCTGAACGAGTTGTGCGTCGTGGTGGAGCGCGCACGGGAGCGCCTGCCGCGGGTGTCCATTCCGACACTCATGGTTCAGTCGAGCGAGGACAGCCGTATCGCCGCGGCGGACGCGTCGCGCGCGTTCGAGCTCCTGGGCGCTCCCGACAAGCGGCTCGTGTGGGTCAGCGGGTGTTCGCACCTGATCACCGTAGACCACTGCCGCGAGAGCGTACTGGGGCACGTCGTGCAATTCCTGCGCGACCGGGTGCGGCTTTCCTCGGAAGCGGCGCGGTCATAGCTCA
>JANNOC010000051.1:0-1885 GCA_031398865.1 Gemmatimonadota bacterium
CGTTGCCGACCGAGGTGAGCTGGGTGATCGGCTGCAAGTCGCGCTGCGGATCGTACGGCAGCTTGATGTAGACGTGCGGGTTGATGGTGAGCAGGCTGTTGGCCGCCATCAGCAAGGTGTATCCATCGGGCGGCGAATGCGCCCCGAGCTCGGCGCCGAGTATGCCGCCCACCGCACCCCGGTTGTCGATGACGACCGTCTCGCCCACGCTCTCACCGAGTTTCTGGCCCACCATACGCGACAGAATGTCACTGGGCCCGCCGGGCGCGAACGGCACCACGAATCTGATCGGTCTGTTTGGATACTTCGCCTCCGCCGCCTCCACCCCTGACACTGTAAAAGCGAGGACCACACCTGCTGCTGCAAAAGTCGCATGGTTCATGACATCCTCCTTCGGTTGTGTTTGCTGCAAGCGTTTACTCTTTTCACTACGCCTTCTCACCTCTCTCCTTGGGCTGCAGGCGGGACGCCTGCGCTACGCGTTACTCGCCGCTGATCGACTGCGGCACCCAGCCGCGCTGAGCGCGCGCCGCGCGATCGCTGACGATCTCGACGATCGCCGGCTTGCCGCACGCCAGCGCTTTATCCAACGCAGGCTTAACATCGGCCGGCTTTTCCACCCGGAACCCCACACAGCCCATCGCGTCGGCGACTTTAGCGAAGCTGACGGATTTGTCATAGGATACGTTCTCAAGCACGCCGCCGGAGTAATTCGTGTTCACGACCATGACCACGTTGAGTCGGGCGCGCGCAGCTGTCTCCATCTCGGCCATGTGATAGTAGAAACCCGCGTCGCCCACGAAGCCGATCACCGGCTTGTCCGGCAGCGCAGCTTTCGCCCCGATCGTTGCGGGAAAGCACCAGCCGAGCGAGCCTCCGCAGCGCAAGTACGTCTGGCCCGCTTTCATGCGCGTCATTTGCGCGGTCCACATCGCTGCATGAAACGTGTCGACCACCAGGGTCGCATCAGCGGGCAGCCACTCTTCGAGCTCTTTGCAGATGCGCTCGGGGCGCAGCGGCACGGCGTCCGAATCGCGCAGCTGCGCGCTCTCGGTCCAGTAGTCCGCCACGTAGCTGCGCACCTGCTCCACCCATTCGGCGCGACGCGTCGGCTCCTGGCCCGCCGCTTCGATGAGCTGCGAGAGGACCACTTTGGCATCCCCGCACAGCGACACCGCGTTGGGGTAGTTGCGGCCCAACTCTTCCGGATTGATGTCGAGCTGTATTGTCGGCGTGCCGAGCTTCGGAATCTGCCAGCCGTTGGTCACCTGGCCGCCGCTGTGGCTGCCGATGAAGAACACGAGGTCGGCCGCCTGCACTGCCTTGTTCGCGCACCAGCGCGAGTAGCTGCCCGGCACACCGACGTTGAGCACGTGTTCGTCGGGGACGATGGCCTTAGCGTGCAAGCTCGTTGCGATCGGGATCGAGAGCATCTCCGCGAGCCGGATGATCTCCGGGCCCGCACCGGAGGCCACCGCGCCGCCGCCCGCGACGATGATCGGCTTGGCTGCGCGCGCGAGCACGGCGATCGCCGACTTCACCGCGGCGGGCTCAGCCGCGGGGCGAAACGCCGGAAAGCGCATGTAGCGCTCCTCCCAGGTCAGATCGAAATCGCCCTCGCCGTCGAGCATCTGGCCCGCGTTGCCGCGAAGCTCGAGGTGCACCGGCCCCGGCGTGCCGCTGGTGGCGACGCGGAAGGCCTGCCGCAGCAAATCGGGAAAGCGCGCTACAGTATCGACCGAGTAGTTGGCTTTGGTGACGTTGTCCCATGAGCTGAAGTCTTCCGTGTTCTGATACGCGTGACGATAACGCGGCTGGTCATTCTGCCCGCCCGTGATCGCAATCACCGGCACGCTCGCCATGTGCGCGTCACGCACGCCGGCCA
>JANNOC010000057.1:0-1537 GCA_031398865.1 Gemmatimonadota bacterium
GTCGTGGGTTCGAATCCCGCCGCGCGCATCCGGCGGAGGGCGGCTCCACGGAGCCGCCCTCCGTGTTTCTCCGGCGGCGGCTGGTCCACGCCTTGCGCTGCAACGCGACACCCGCACCTTCCACTGTCGCTCCACTGTCCCTCCCTCGCTGAATCGCACCGAGACCGGACGCCGGACGCCGGTCCTTCTCGCCCATGTCTCGACGCCTCACCTGGAGTCAGCTGCTCGTCGGCATCGGCTCGCTCGCCGCGGTGATCGGTGCCGCCCTCGCGGTGCTGGTCTTCGCGCGCGTCGGGGCGCTGCGCGGCGATCGCATCAAGCTGTACGTGCGAACCCAGGAAGCGCGCGGGGTGATGAAAGGCACCGAAGTGTGGCTCGCTGGGCAGAAGGTGGGCCTCGTGAACACCGTGCACTTTCTCCCTGCCCGCGCCGATACGAGTCACCGCCTCGTGATGGACGTCGACATTCTCGAGCCGTACGCCAAGCACATTCGCCACGACTCCCCCATTCAGATCCGCGCCGGCGGTTCGCTGATCGGGACGCCCGTGGTGGCCATAGACGTAGGCACCGCGGCCTCGAAGCACATCGCCGATGGCGATACACTTATCGCGCGTGCGCAGGGCGACGCTGAAACCGTGACATCGCAAATCGCGATCGCGTCGCGGCAACTTCCGGAAATCATCGCGAACGTGAAGCTATTGAGCAGTCAGCTGGGCACGGCGCGCGGGACCGCGGGCGCGGTGATGAACGACGATGTGGGACGCCGACAGCTCGACGTGCTGCGCGGTCGCGCCACTAGCCTGACGCGGAGCGCGACCGCGGGAACCGGGACGATCGGACTGGCATTGCGGGGTGGAGAGGGCGGCGCGGGGGGCGCGCTCGGCGATCGGGTGCGGCATGCGATGGCGGCGGCGGACTCGCTTCGCCTGCTCGTCTCCTCCGGCACGTCGTCCGTCGGCCGTTTCCGCCGTGACTCGACGCTCTTGCGGTCGGTCTCCAGCGTGCGCGCGGAACTGTCCATCGTGCGCGCGATGCTCGCCGAGCCACGCGGAACCGCGGGGCGCATCCTGGCGGACTCCGCGGCCACCCGCGAACTGTCCGCCATGGAGCGTGAGCTGGGCGTCCTCATGGACGACATCAAGCGCCGGCCCCAGCGATACATCGCGTTCTGAGAGCTTGACCGTTTCTTTCAGCCGCCTTAGCTTGGCAGTCGCGCGGCCCTGGCTGGATCCTCGTCGTCCGCCGGCGCGAATGCAGGCCGGTTCCTCCTCCGTTTGACCGCGACGCACGCGTCGCACGCTTGGCTCACCCGCCGCTTCCCGTTTCTCCCGCCCGCCCGAGCGCCACGCGCTGGCCCTCCCGTTCCCCCCCGTGGATATCACAGAACTGAAGCGCAAGTCCGTCACGGAACTGCAGGAGATGGCCGACGGGCTGAAGCTGGGCGACACGTCCGGCCTTCGAAAGCAGGATCTCATCTTCCGCATCGAGCAGAATCTCCTGGATGCCGAGGTGGTTCTGCGGGGCGAGGGCGTCCTCG
>JANNOC010000077.1:0-4307 GCA_031398865.1 Gemmatimonadota bacterium
GCCACCTGCGCCATCTCCTCACCGGTGAGTTCGACCGACAGGACGATCCGCTTGGCACCGAGCCGAAAAATTTCCGCGGCGGTGTGCTGATTGAAGCAATTCACCGCGTAGTCGGCGACGACATCCCGGCCCGCTCGCGCGAGCTCGGCGACGAGACCCACATGGCCCGAGAGCAGCGGCAGGTCGAGCGCCAGCCAGCGGTCCAATGCGCCACGTTCTTCGGGGCGGACGATGGTGGGAGTTCGCAATCGCAGCGCGACACCCATCTCCCGCAGCTCAGCGGCCAACGCCGTAACACGCGCGCGCGGTGGCAGCGGATGCCGCAGAAAGGGATCGAGGACCACTTCGGTTGCGCCGGCGGCCGCGGCGGCGCGCGCGTCGTCCACGCGATACACGTTGGCACACAGTGCACCGGTAGCTCTCTCGGGGAGAGTCGCGTTGCCGCCGTCGGAGAGAACGACAAACGCTGGGGCAACCGGGTGTGGGACGTGCACGAGTGCCGCAATCGCGGCGTCAATGGCGGCGCGGCGTGCGGCCAGCATCGCCTCGCGAGCCCAGTCGCGCCGCTGCATCAGCTCGTCCGTCGCTTGCTGCCGAAGTCGATTGAGCTCGCTCACCGGGATGAACAAACCGTGCGGCAGCGCCCGCGTGTCGAGCGCGCCGAGCACGAACGGAGTATCGCCGAGCCGTCCGAGCTGCTCTCGCAGCTGCGCGTCATCGAGCGCCCGCCTGGTCGCCGGCACGAGTGCGATCCCGCCGCGAACAGTGACGCTTTCATCTCCGACGGCGAAGAGGATCTTGAGCGGTGCGCCGGCGCTGCCGAAGACGCGCACGTCCACCTGCGTCTTCGATGCATGCGACTCCGCGCCCAAGGCGGAAAAGCTCGCGCGCGCCCGGGCCAACAACTCGACATCGCTGCTACGCACCACGCGCCAGCCCACCGGCGCATGTGCGCGAACCACAATCGCCTGCCTGACGACGCCGGCATGCTCCGACACCGTCCGCACCGCGGTGACGGAGGCTCCGGTGCCCTCCCCTGCGCCGTCCGGCGGCTCGAAGCCAATGCCGTCTCCGACACGCAGCGGCGCGCTCAGCTCGACCACTGTCTCGGCGCCCTGATGCGCGACGACCGAGCCGAGTGGAAGTCCGCGGTTGTCGGGATGGGTGCGCGTGACGTAATCGCGGCCGGCGCGACCGCCATACATGCCGCCGGTGAATCCGCGGCTGAAGATCTGCACCAGATCACGCACCTCGTCCACGCGCGGCGCGGCCGGTTCTCCGCGGCCGAGCCGGTCGAGCATGTCGCGATACGCATGCGTGACGGTCGCGACGTATTCCGGCTTCTTCTTGCGTCCCTCCACCTTGAGGCACCCGATCCCCGCGTGCGCGATGGCCTCGACGTGATCGTACGCGCCGAGATCCTTGGCGGAGATGAGATACCCCTGATCGAGCGTCTCGCCGGTCTCGGCGTTCGTGAGCACGTAGTCTTTGCGGCACGACTGCGCGCACGAGCCACGGTTGGCACTGCGCTCCGAGATCATCCCCGACATGTAGCACTGGCCGGAATACGAAATGCACAGCGCTCCGTGAATGAACGTCTCAAGTCCGATGCCGGGAACGGCCGCGCGAATGGCGCGCACGTCGTCCAGGGTGTTCTCGCGAGCGAGCACGACGCGTTCGATGCCGAGCTCGCGCATGACGCGCGCACCGCTCTCGTCGTGCACCGTCATCTGCGTGGAGCCGTGCAGCTCCAGCGTCGGGTACACGCGCTGGATCAGCCGCACGATGCCGACGTCCTGCACGATGGCCGCGTCAATACCGCGGTCAATGCACTCGCCGAGATACACCAGCGCGCTCGCGAGTTCGGCCGGCTTCATGAGGACGTTGAAGGTGAGGTACACACGCCGTCCACGCGCGTGCGCAATGCGGCAGGCTTCGCTGAGGTCCTCCAGCGTCAACTGTGCGCCTTCGTCGCGTGCATTGAACTGCGAGGCGCCCAGGTACACGGCGTCGGCGCCGTTCGCGACGGCGGCGCGGACGGCGTCGAGTGAACCGGCGGGTGCCAGTAGTTCAGGGACGGTTGTCGGGACAGGCATCCCCAAATCTAGCGGCGCGGGGAGTCGCGTGCCGGCCTTCCCGTGCAAGCGCGCGTCCGCTTTCCCCCGGTCAGCGACGCCAGCGCGACGCGAGGCGCAGTGCGACTGCCGCGCCGAGCAGCGCTATCCCGATCCAGCGCAGCGTCGCATCATTGGCGCGGACACCGTACGCCCATACCGCGACACCGGCGATGGCCAGTCCAATCTTGGCGATGGTGAGCGGAGTCATCGCTCGCCCTTCGGTGCGTGCCCGCGAGTGAAGGCGCGCACACTGGCCTGGAACTCCACGGTACCACGCGCCTCGACGTTTGCTCGTACGCCCGCCGCTATGCCCTGCGACACGTCCAGAGCATCGAGCTCGTAGAACAGGCGCTTGGTGAGACGCAGCGCCGTCGCCGGCGTTCGAGCGATGGCCTCAGCAATGTCCGTAACCTCAGCGGCGAAGTGCGCGGCCGACAGCACGCGGCTCACCAACCCGATGCGCAGCGCGTCGTCCGAACCAACGAGTCGCCCCGTCGCGACGAGATCGAACGCCAGCTTTTCGCCGACGCAGCGCCGCAGGAGTGTCATCACCATGGCCGGAACGAAGCCGATGCGCACCTCCGGGTAGCCGAACTGTGCCGCCGGATGGGCGAGCACGATGTCGCACGCCGTGGCGAGCCCGGCGCCGCCCGCGAGCGCGCGTCCCTGCACCGCCGCGATGACCGGCATGCGCAGCGCGCGGAGCGCGAGGAAGACGTCGCCCAGCGCCTTCGCATCGGCAGCGTGCTCGTCCGGGCCTGCCTCCAGCATCGCGTCGAGCGCCTGGAGGTCAGCGCCGGCGCAGAAGTCGGAACCGTCGCCGCTGAGCACGACGACCCCAACGCTGTCGTCGCCATCGACCCTGCGAAGCGCTTCGCGCAGCTCGTGCGCGGTTTCCCGGTCGAGCGCGTTCTTCTTCTCCGGGCGCGCGAGCGCAATACGAGCGACGCGGCCTTCCTGCTCGACGCGAATGCGCATCAGCCGGGCGCCGCCGGGAGGGCGAGACGACGCGCCTCGTCGTCAGGCACCTCCACGATCATGCGAAGCAGCGCCGTGGAGAACACCTTCCCTTGCGCGTCGGTCTTGAGCGAGAGCGTGCCGCCGCCGTCCAGCGCGCCATGCAATAGGAAGTTGAGCGCCTGGAGATTGGGGAGCTCGAAGCGATCGACGTCACCGTCAATCATGCCCACGAAGTGTACCGCGACGCGTTCACGCGTCACGTGCCGCACGAGGACATCGTACCACTGCGGCCGCAACGCGATGAGTCCCACGTTGGCGGTATCGCCCTTGTCGCCGGAGCGTGCGTGCGCGATGTCCAGGAGGCGAACCCTCATGCGAGCAACTCCGTCGCCGTGCGCACCACGGTTTTGTCCACCAGCGCGGGCCAGTACGCGACAATCTCCTCTACCTTCGGGCGGCCGCCGGCGAAGCCCGTCACACTCGGCGGTCCATTGAGTACGAGGGGCGCCAGCTCGCGCGTGAAACGCTCCACCGCGGCGCGATCGGTGGAGCGGACGCCGATGCGCAACTGCACTTCGGGCACGTCGCCGCTTCCGCCGGCCAGCGCGCCGTGCGTGGCGGACACGCCGACGAACTCCGTGAGCACCTTGTCGAAGCGCAGTCCCAGCACGCCGAGGCGCTCGCGCAGAACGCGATCGGCGAGCTCGGCCTTCGCCTGCGCCTCTGGCCAGGAATACACCAGCGTGCCGACCGCCTTGAAACCGGCGCGATAGGCGATGGAGACTTTGAGTTTATCGGTGGCGGGACGGCCCGTGATTCCATGGACGCGAACGCGATTCTCCCCGTCCTGCTGCAGCCGGATGCTGGTGAAATCGGCGATGACATCGGGCGTGATGTACGCGTGCGGGTCGCCCATCTCGTACACCAGCTGCTCGGTCACGGACGGCACGGAGATGCGCCCACCAGTGCCGGGATGCTTCGTCACAACGAAGCTGCCGTCGGCGCTCGCCTCGATGATGGGATATCCGACGTTCGCGAGATCTGGAATACTGCGCCACTCATGCAGACAGTTCCCACCGGAACACTGCGCGCCGCACTCGTTGATATGCCCCGCGATAATGCCCGCCGCCAGCAGATTCCACTCCGTCTCGCCCCACCCGAATTCGTGGCGCAGTGGCGCCATCGTGAGCGCCGTATCGGTGGATCGCCCCGTGATCACCACGTTCGCGC
>JANNOC010000084.1:0-3347 GCA_031398865.1 Gemmatimonadota bacterium
ACGCGAACGTGAACGACACGAGCGCGGGGCGGTCCACGCGACTCTTCGCGCGCACGTTCCTGACGACCGTCGACTGGCAGACGGGGATCAACCTCCCGACGCTCCTGAGCAATTCGTGGCGGGTGGTGCCGGGGATTTCCATCGTGAATGTGGATCCCGGCGCGTTCATCGTGCGGAGCGAACGCACCGGCGGCCGGTACGTCGCGCAATCCAAGCGGCTGCAATACGGCGTGTCCGCGTCGCCCACGTTCTTTGGGTTGTTTCCCGGCGTCGGGCCCGTGCTGCGTCTCCGCCACTCCGTCAGTCCGGGACTCAGCTACAGCTATGCGCCGAGCGCGGCGGTGTCCGACGACTATCTGCAGGCGCTGGGGAGAACGCGCGAAGGCTACCTCGGATCGCTGGCGCAGAACGTCCTGTCGTTTCGCCTGTCGACGAACATCGAGGCGAAATTGAAGAATCGCGCCGACACGTCCCTTGAGAACGCGCGCAAGATCAAGGCGCTGTCACTCGACTTCGATCCCCTCAGCTGGGATTTCGAACGCGCGAGGGCCACGGGACGCACGGGGCTGACCACGGACAACTTCGGCGTGGCCGCGCGCTCGGAGCTGCTTCCCGGGTTCGACTTTCGCGTCGGCTACTCTCTCTTCGAAGGCAACAGCCTCAGCGACACGGCGCGGTTCAAGCCGTATCGCGAAGACATGAGCGCGACGTTCTCCATCAACCGCGAGTCCGGCATCTTCGCCCTGTTCAACAGAATCTTCGGGAAAGCCGACCCGTCCGCTCCTGCCGACGGCGGACAGGTGGCTGCGACCGGGGACGAGAGTGAGGCGCGGCAGGTGGCCGCGCTGCCGATCGCGGGGAGCCCGCGTCCCACGGCGCAATTCGCGCAGCCGACCGGGCGTGGTTTTCAGGGATCGTTCACCTTCAGTTCCTCACGCCGGCGGCCGGTCATCGGCGGCAACGTCATCACGATCGATCCCAAGCGCGAGTGCGACAAATTCCGCGACACGCCGGCCATCTACGATCTCTGTATCATCCAGGCGACGGTGACGCCGGTCGAGGACGCGGACAGTCTCCGCGGCAACGTGATCGGCGGACCCATCTACCGGACACCTCCGACGCGCACGCTCGGCTCGCAGATGAGCTTCAACATCACGCCCAAGTGGGCGGCATCATGGAACACCACGTTCGATTTCGTGGAGAACGACTTCGCCACTCACATCGTCTCGCTGCAGCGCGAGTTGCACGACTGGCGCGCGGTGTTCGGTTTCACGCAGGCGCCCAACGGCAACTTTGCGTTCACGTTCTTCATCTCGCTGAACGCGCAGCCGGAGTTCAAGTTCGACTACGACAAGCGAACAATCCGTCGGAACCGGTAACCGCCGAGGGCGGATGACGCAGACAGTTGCGCTCGACGGCGACTCACTCACACTGGACCAGGTTGCGGCCGTCGCGACCGGCGCCGCCGTGCCGGCGCTGACGTCCAGCGCGCGGGTGCGCATGGGCGTCACACGCGCCGTAGTGGACGCGGTCGTGCGCCGCAACGATGTCGTGTACGGCGTGACGACGGGATTCGGGAAGCTGTCCGAGATGGCCATCCCGGCCGACCGCCTGGCCGAGCTGCAGGTGAATCTCGTGCGCAGCCACGCCGCGGGCGTCGGCGATGCGATGCCCGAGCGCGAGGTGCGCGTCATGATGCTGTTGCGCGCGAACGTCATCGCCAAGGGATACTCCGGTGCGCGTGCCACGGTCGTGGATCTGCTCTGCGGCATGCTTGCGCAGCGATTGCATCCCTCCATTCCGGAGCAGGGAAGCGTCGGCGCCAGCGGAGACCTCGCACCGCTGGCGCATCTCGCGCTCACGCTGATCGGTGAGGGAACGCTCACGCGCGACGGGCGCAGCGGCCCCGCCGCGGCGATGCTGCGTGAGCAGGCGCTCGAGCCGTTGGTGCTTGCTCCGAAGGAGGGGATCAGCCTCCTCAACGGCACGCAGGCGCACACCGCGGTTGCCGCGCTGGCGCTGCTGGATAGTCGCGTGCTCTGGCAAACCGCGCACGTCGCGGGAGCGTGCTCGCTGGAAGGATTGCTGGGAACGCCCGTGGCCTTCGACGCCCGCATTCAGGACGCACGCGGACAACGCGGCCAGACGACGTCGGCGGCGCTGCTGCGCGACCTGCTCGGCGACAGCGAGATCCGGGAGTCGCATCGACACGGCGATCCGCGCGTGCAGGATGCCTACGCGTTGCGGTGTATGCCGCAGGTGCATGGTCCGGTCCTCGATGCGATCGACTTCGCGGATTCAATCATCGCGCGCGAACTGAACGCCGCCACCGACAACCCTCTGGTGTTCGCGGACGGCACCATTCTGAGTGGCGGCAATTTTCACGGGCAGTCGGTCGCGATGATCCTGGATTTTCTCGCCATCGCGCTCACCAACCTCGCGACCATCGCCGAACGTCGCATCGACCGCCTGGTGCATCCGGATCTCAATCAGGGACTGCCGCCCTTCCTCTCGCGCGACGCCGGTGTGAACTCCGGGTTCATGCTGGCCCAGGTGACCGCCGCGTCGCTCGCGAGCGAATGCAAGGTGCTGTCACATCCGGCCAGCGTGGACACCATCCCTACCGACGGGAGCAAGGAGGACATGGTTCCGATGGCCATGGGTGCGGCCTGGAAGCTGCGCCGGATCGTGCGCAACGTGCAGTACGTGCTCGCGATCGAGCTGATGTGCGCGGCACAGGCGCTCGATTACCGCGCGCCGCTCCGCGCGGGTCGCGGCGTCGCGAAGGCGCACGCGCTGGTGCGCTCGCTCATCCCGACGCTCGGGGCCGACCGCATACTCAGTCCCGACATTATTGCCTTGAGTGCGGCCGTGGCGGACGGACGATTCGCGACGCTCGCCGGCGCCTGGGGAAGCGGCGCATCGGCGCGATGATGGCACCCGCCCCGATCGTTGCGCCCAGCCCGTCGCGGATGGTGAGGGCGGCGCGCGGGTCGTTGCTGTCCTGCAAGGGATGGCAGCAGGAAGCGGCGCTTCGCATGCTGTGCAACAATCTCGACCCCGAGGTGGCCGAGCGTCCCGACGATCTCGTGGTGTACGGCGGCACAGGCAAGGCCGCGCGCAGCTGGGAAGCATTCGATGCGATCGTTCGGGCATTGCGTGCGCTCGAGAACGACGAGACGCTGCTCGTACAGAGCGGGAAGCCGGTGGTCCCACCTTGTGCCCACCACCAAACGATCTTGTGACCCTGGTAGAGCAAGCCCCGGTCAAACAGGTTTTTGAGGGACCACCAAACGGATTCGATATAGCTTTGATGGTAGGTAACGTAGGCATCATCGAGCTTGAGC